>DAIRVB010000097.1:0-10915 GCA_036803065.1 Streptosporangiaceae bacterium | reverse complement strand
CGCGCCGGGCGCAGATGTGACGTCGAGCGTGTTTTAGCACGTTCAATGGGACATGGGCTGGTGGCAAAAGAAACCGGTGCATGGCGCGGGACGGCAGCGAACGCCGATATCGTGTTCAGGTGAGTTCAGCGGACCGTGACCGGACTGTGAACGGGCCGTGACCGCCGTGCGGCAGCCGACTCCGCTCCGCCCAGAGTCGGCTGGGTCTGCGTGGCGCCCGCCCAGCCGCTGGCTGCGCGCCCTCGGCGCGGTCGCGTTCGCCGCCGCTGTCGTGGTGTATTTCTGGTACGCCGCGACCCATCCGTCCAGTCTCTGGATCGATCCGGTTGATCTGCGGGTGTACACCGACGGCGGGCTCATCGTCCGGCATGTGACGCCGCTGTACCACTCCCACCTCCCGGCGCCGCTGTATGGCCGGGCGGTAGCCGGGCAGCTGAAGTTCACTTACCCGCCCTTCGCGGCGATCGTGTTCACCGTCCTGTCGCTGCCCTCCTTCAGCCTGCTGACGAAAATCGCGATAGTGGCGAATATCGCGGCCCTCCTGGTGACGATCTGGATGACGTTCGGCGGCCTCGGGTACCGGCGCGGATCTGCCCGCGTGGGCGCGACGCTGCTGGTGGCCGCGGCACTCTTCTGGACCGAGCCGGTTCAGCGCACTCTCTGGCTTGGCCAGGTCGAGCTGGTGCTGCTGGCGCTGATCATCTGGGATCAGTGCCAGCCGGACCGCCGGTGGTGGAAGGGCGCTGGCATCGGGATCGCGGCCGGGATCAAGCTCGTGCCGTTGATCTTCATCCCGTACCTGCTGCTGACCCGGAGGTTCCGCCAGGCGGCCGTCGCGTCCGGGGCTTTCGCCGCGACGGTCCTGCTCGGGTTCGCCGCGGCGCCCCGCGATTCCACCAAGTGGTGGCTGGGCGGGCTGTTCATCCAGGGCGGCCGCACCGGATTCGTCGGCTGGGAGGGAAACCAGTCGCTGCAGGCGATCATCACCCGGCTCGTGGGCAGCATCGCGGGAGCGCGGCCCATCTGGCTGGTGGCCGCGGCGGCGGCGGCCGTGCTGGGCCTGGCCAGTGCGGCGATCCTCGACCGGGCTGGCCACCGGATGGCTGGGCTGCTGGCTTGCGCGCTGACCGGGCTCCTGGTCTCACCGATCAGCTGGGACCATCACTGGGTCTGGATCGTCCCCGCCGTGCCGGTCGCGGCTCACTACGCGATCCGCTCCCGGCACGCGGCGGCCACCTGGGCCGCCGCCGGCCTGGCCGCCGGGATCGTCGCGGTATTCGGAGCGTGGCCGGGAAGCCTCTGGGGCGAGCCCGACGATCTGGGCAACTTCTCCGAAGGGCTTATCTGGGCGCCTCCGAATACCTCCCCGACCACCTACTACCGGTACGGCGACCGGCCCTGGTACGTCGAGTACCACTGGCGCGGCCTTGACCTGCTAACCGGCAACATTTACGTCCTGGCGGGAATGGCGCTGTTCGTGATTCTGCTGATCTTCGCCGCGCGGGCGGCCCGCGCCATGGCCCAGGCCCCGGCTCTCAGCCCAGAACGCCGGACGTGGCCAGGTCTGGCCGCGGCTGCCCGCCGCCCGCTTGGCCGGCCCGGCCGCCGGGCTCCCAGCGCCCGGTGATGCAAAGCCAGATCAGGGCGGCGATTACCGCCACGAAGGTTACCGGCACGATGCCGCGGACGAAGACCCCGACCAGGGTTCCCAGCCAGGGCGGATGCAGCCCGGTACGGAGTCCCACGCCGGGAACTTCCCCGATGGCGGCGGCCAGCGCGCGGGCCACGACAATCCAGTCGAGCCGGGTGGCGGGCATCAGTGCGAGCAGCGGGAAGATCATCGCGTCGTACCAGGGCCGCTGTTGCGGGGTGCAGACCAGCCAGGCCAGCGATACAGCCAGCACGGGCCGGACGAATGGCAGGCCGGCCGGCCCGGGCGAGCCGGGTGGCAGGCGCCAGAGCAGGACCGGCGCCAGCACGACGACCGCACCCAGCGCCACCACATTGATGAAGGTCATCGCGTGGTGCACACGCAGCGCGTCGGCCAGCAGCTGCCATGGCTGGTCCAGGTCCGGGCTGCCGGCCGCGCGCGACACCACCGCGGCCACGGCGCCCCGGCCGACCAGCAGATAGCCAGTCAGCGGCACGACGATAGCCCCCGCGGCAGCCGCGGCAAGGGTTCGCGCTGACCGGCGCGCTGCCCACGCCGGGCCGAGCAGGAAGAACACGAACGGTAGCTTGATCGCGATGGCCACGCCGATCAGCAGGCCTGCCGCGAGGCCACGGGCGGCGCTCAGCCGACGCAGCATAAGCAGGCCGAGGAAGCCGACTGCCGCGGCCAGTCCGTCGATGTGGCCGCCGCCCATAACGGACCACAGCATCAACGGATTTACGGACCACATCAGGTGCGCACGCGTCCGGCCTGCCGGATCGGACCGGAACATCCAGTCAAGGGCCAGCGCCACCGCGAGAAAGGCCAGCGCGTTCTCCACCTTGAGCCAGAAAATTGTCTTCGCCGTGGATGGGCCGGCCAGGACCGACGCGGCCTGCTCGGAGAACGTGCCGAGCGGCCCGTAGACCGAGTGCTCGCGGTGCCACGCGGGCGGGCTGAACCGGCCGACCGGATCCCCGGACGACGTGAGCTGTGCGGGAGTCATCACGTAAGGGCTGTGACCGAGCGCTGCTATCCGCCCATAGATCGCGTAGTCAAGCATGTCGGTGGAGCCGAGAGGCGGCGCCAGCATCAGCGCGATGACCGCGAGCAGGCATCCGATGATCAGCCGCCGCGGGGCCGGCCGCCAGCCGCGGCGGGCCGCGACCAGCCCCGCCACCAGGCCAAGGCCGCCGATGCCGACCGCGAGCCAGGCCAGCCCGATCGCCACCACATCGAACAGGTGCAGAGGCTCGGTGTAGGGCGGCCAGGGAAAGGCTGACGGGAACGCCGGGACAGTCGCTGACGGCCCGGTGAAGCCCGCCGCGAGCATCAGCATCACGCTCAGCACCAAGGACGCGGCGCTCACCCGGGCCAGGCGCTGGGTGGCCCGGGGCAGGTGAGTGTGACTCATCCGTTGGGTCGGGCGCATGGCGACGGGCCTTCCCGCGGGCGGACGAAAGGCTGGTAACGCGAATCGGTGATCTCGGGGCGACAGAAGGCGATAACTCAAAGGATCGGCTACTCACTAGGGTGGGATCCCAGCCTAGCCGGAAGCTTTACCTCAGCATCGGCGACCTGGGACCGGGGGGATTCCTGCCTTGCCGGAATCTTTACTCCCCTTTGACGGAATCACTGAACTCAGGTGAGCAGGAGACGGCCGATCCGGGCGCCGGCGACGCACAGGCCGACCAGTCCCATGAGCGCCAGGTATCCCGCGCTCCACAGCAGGGCCGGGGTGACCGCGCCCAGCGTGAGTCCCCGCAGCAGGCTCACGCTCTGATACAGCGGCGTGCACTCCACCACGATCTGGAGTGACCGCGGGTAGACGCCCAGGGGGTAGAAAGTCGTGGAGAAGAGGAACATCGGCAGCGCCGCGAGCGTGACGAACTCGAAATGCTGCCAGCTGCGCATGTAGGTGGTGGCCGCCATGCCCGCGGCTGCGAAGGCGAACCCGGTGAGCACGGCTACGGGCAGCGCCAGCCAGGCCCAGGCCGAATGCACCAGGCCCATGGCCAGCATGACCAGCATGAAGGCCAGCGCGTACAGGCCGCCACGCAGCAGCGCCCAGCTGATCTCGCCGAGCGCGACGTCGCCGGCCCGCATCGGGGTGGCCAGCGCCGCGTCGTAGAGCTTCTCGTATTTAAGCCGGAAGAACACGTTGAAGGTGGAATCGAAGATGGCGCCGTTCATCGACGCACTGGCCAGCAGCGCGGGCGCCACGAAGGTGGCATAGCCGACGGGGTGGCCGCCTGGCCCGGTCACCGAGCCGACCAGCTTGCCGAGGCCGACGCCGACCGACAGCAGGTAGAAGAGCGGCTCGGCCAGGCCCGTCGCGAAGATGAGCCACATATGCCGGTAGACCCGCGCATGCCGCTCCACCAGGTGGAGGCTGCCGCGGCCGCCCATGGCCGCGCGGGCGCGGGCGAGCGGCCCAGGCACCGGGACCACCCGCAGCGGCAGGTCCCGGACGCCGGGCAGGCCCGCGTTAGACATAGAGCCGCCGCCGGTAGGTCCGGTCCCCCACGGCGATCCCGGCCGCCACCACGGCCGCCAGGTAGCCGACATGCACGAGCGCGCCGCCGAGATCGGCGTTACCCAGGCTGAGCGCGCGGCAGAGCGCCACCCCATGCCACAGGGGGGTGAGGTAGGCGACCGGCCGGATCCAGGCCGGAAGCTGGGTGATGGGGAAGAACGTGCCGGAGAACAGGAACAACGGGATCAGGCCGAACCTGAAGATCACCGCGAACGAGGTGTCCTTCTGCCGGGTGACGGACCAGGCCTCTATGGGCGCCGCGAAGGCCAGACCGGTGAGCACGGCCACCGGCAATGCCGCGATCACCCATGGCGAGCGCAGCGCCCCGAACGCCGCTGCCACCGCCATGAACAGCGCCGAGTTCATGGTCAGCCGCAGCGTGACGAAGAGCAGATGGCCGTGGAACACGTCCGAGGGGCGCAGCGGCGACGACACGGCGGCCTGGTAGGTCTTGTTCCACTTGACCGACCCGAATACCGGATAGGTGCATTCCCCCACGCCGGTCTGCATGGCCGCGGCCGCCAGCAGCCCCGGGGCGAGGAAAGCGAGATAGCCCACGCCGCCCAGGCCCGTCCGGCCGTGCCTGTCCACCAGCGTGCCCAGCCCCAGCCCCATCGCGCCGAGGTAGAGCAGCGGGTTCAGCACGCTGGAGTAGATCGAGCCGCGCCAGGTGCGCCGGTAGTCGGTGAGCCAGAACCGGAGCTGGCGCACGGCAAAGGCCCGGCGGCCGGCCGGCGCAGGTGAAGCTGAGCCTGCGGGCTGGGCCGACGACGCAGGCGCGGGCAGAGCGCTGGAGGCCATCAGTCCTCCAGCCGCCGCCCGGTCAGCCGCAGGAACACATCCTCCATCGTGCTCCGACGGACCAGGGAGGTCAGCGGCTCCAGGCCCAGGGCGCGGACGGCGGCGAGGGCCGCGTCCCCGTCCCGGACATAGAGCAGGACCCGGTCGGCGAGCACCTCCTGGCGCTGCGCCGGCACGCCGGCCAGTTTCTCCGCGGCGGTCTCGTGCTCGGCCGGATCGAAACGCAGTTCCAGCACCTCGGGCGTGGAGTATTCGTCGATCAGCTCCCGCGGCGAGCCACCGGCGGCGATCTTCCCGGCGTCCATCACCACCAGGCGGTCGCACAACTGCTCCGCCTCGTCCATGTAGTGCGTCGTCAGCACCAGCGTCACCCCCTGCTGTTTGAGCCGGAACAGCCGGTCCCAGACCACGTGCCTGGCCTGCGGGTCGAGCCCGGTGGTCGGCTCGTCCAGGAGCAGGATCTCCGGCTCGTTGATCAGTGAGCGGGCGATCGTGAGCCTGCGTTTCATGCCGCCGGACAGCGGTTCGACCTTGTCGTCCTGCCGGTCGGCGAGCTGCACGAAGTCCAGCAGCCGCGCGGACCGCTCACGGATGACCGCGCGGGGCAGCCCGAAGTAGCGGCCGTAGATGAGCAGGTTCTCGCGGACCGTCAGCTCCACGTCCAGGGTGTCCTCCTGGGGCACCACGCCCAGCCTGGCCCGGATCGCCGGGCCGTCCGCCACCGGGTCGAGGCCCAGGATGGTCAGCTCGCCTTCGCTGGGCGGCGAGACGCAGCCGATCATGCGCATGGTGGACGACTTGCCCGCGCCGTTCGGCCCGAGAAACCCGAATGCCTCGCCACGGCGCAGTTCGAAATCGATCCCGTCCACGGCCGTGAAGCTTCCAAAACGCTTGGTCAGGCCGCGGGCACGGATGAGCGCAGTGGCAGCAGGCACCTTCGCGACCTTACTGTGATGGCCTGTCATTTCCGAACGAGTATTCCCCCCCGCTGCTGCCCGCGGCCAGGTCCGGGGACCAGCCCAATGGCCCATCGACCAGCTCAGGGCCGGTACTGTCGCATGCATCGGCATTCACCGGCGCGGGGTCTCGTGAGAGGAAGATGCCCAGGTGACGTACGCCCGCAGGCTGTATGAGCGCTTCGCGCTGCTGATCCACGAAGTGGCCAAGTTCGGTGTCGTCGGCCTCATCGCGTTCATCGTCACCGAGGCCGGTACCAACCTGCTGCACTTCCAGGCTGGAATAGGCCCTCTCATCTCCAACGCGATCGCTACGGTCGTGGCGGCGTGCGTGTCCTTCGGCGGCAACCGCTACTGGACATTCCGGCACCGCGACAGGGGCGGCGTCGGCCGCGAATATGTGATCTTCTTCGCGCTGAACGGAATCGGGCTGCTGATCCAGCTCGCGTGCCTCAGCTTCACGTATTACGTGCTGGGCCTGACCGACAAGCTGTCCTACAACGTCGCCCTGTTCATCGGGATCGTGTTCGGCACGTTGTTCAGGTTCTGGTCCTACCGGGTCTGGGTGTGGCGCGCTGTGCCGCCCGCGGACGCCGCCGGGGTGGCGGGATTGGGAGAGACCGCAGGACCGCCACCGGCCGCGGAATCGGCGGCTACCGCCCGGCCGCCAGGGCCAGATCTGCCGCAGGCCAACGGGCACCTGGTGGGCGGCCGGGGCACGGCGGTGCCCCCGGTGCGTGACGGGACCGGCCTGGCGGAGCACGACACGCCACGGTAACGGCACCGGGGCACGGGTGGACGGCACCGGCTGCGGAAGATCGTTGATTATTGGCTAGAGCCACACTCGCGTGAGCGCGGTGCACGGGACCTGCAGGACCGGGGGGCGGTCATGCAGGTCCCGTGCGTGGTTGCCGGCGGCGCTGCCGGTGACCTAGGCCTTGGGCAGGTGGTTCGTCCACCAGCCGATTTCCGAGACGCTGCTCGGGCCCTGGGCCGTGCCGGAAGCGGTGAGCGTGTAGCTCACCTGCGAGGTCGCCGGATCGACGACGAGGGTGGCGTGCAGGTGTCTGCTGAGGGAGACCAGCAGGCCCTGGCCGCCGTTGACCGCGCCGAGGCTCGTGACGTTCGGCAGCGAGGCTATGACGCGGAAGGCGGCAGCGCGGACCCGCGGCGGGGCCGGGAGCTCGGCGATCAGGATGGTCAGCGAATCGAAGACGGCCACATGCTGGGGATCGGGCGTGCCGTCCAGGTTGTCGTAGTTGCGGTTGAAGGCGACGAGCCACGCTTTCAGCTCGGCCGGGCTGGTCGGCAGGTGCTGGAGCTGGCGGAAGGTCACCTGGGTAGCCCGCCAGGAATAGGGCACCGATGCATGCGTCGCCGTCATCGGCACGCCCTCGAGCGCGCTGAAGGCCCAGGGGTTGCCAGCCAGCCAGAACGGGGTCCCCCCGTCCGGAAACTGATCGGAGTACTTGAGGAGCCTGCCGCCTGACTTTACTCCCAAGACCCAGGCCTCGCCGTCGGGCCGCATCCACCTTTCCTCGCTGTAGTGGACGCCCTGCTGCGACCCGGACGTCCTGACGTACCAGTAGGTGCCGGAGCCTGCCGGCCTCGCCGCCGCGGTCGTGGCGGCCGCGAGCAGAATCTGCCGGGCAGATAGCTGGGACGCGGCAGCGCCGCCGCCCCGGGCCGCGGCCGGGGCCTTCGCGCCCGAGCCGGCCACGAACGTCGTTCCGGCCACGATCGCCGCGGCCGTGACACCGGCCACGGCAAGCCCTATCCCCATCCGGGGCATCCGGAACCGGCGCACGCGCCCAGGCACCTGGGCATCGCCGCCAGCGGCGGCCATCTCGAGCAGGCCCGCTCTCGCGGCGGAGCAGGCGGCCGGCGAGGGCGGGTCAGGCTGGCCCCACGCGTCACGCAGGGTCTCCAGGTCGTTCATCGTCTGTGGTCCTCTCCTATAGTCGTTGAGTCGTCCTGGCCCAGCGCGGCACGGATCTGCTTGCGGGCCCGGTGCAACCGTGAGCGCGCCGTGCCAGCCGGGATACCGAGCGCCTCGCCCACCTCCTCAGAGGTCAGTTCCGCCCAGGCGACCAGCAGCAGCACGTCCCGGTCGGCGTCGGAAACCCCGGCCAGCGCCGCCGCCAGCGGTCCCCGGTGAGCCTGGGCGTCGAGCCGGACCGCGACCCGGTCCGCATGACCCTCGCTGACCTCCTCGGCGCCCGTACGCGCGAAAGCCCGCAACCGGCGGACCTCCGCCCGGTGATGCCGGGCGATCAGGTTCGAGGCGATCCCGTACAGCCAGGGCCTGGCGTCCGGCCGGGACAGGTCATAGCGCTCCCGCCCCGCGAACGCGACCAGGAACGTCTCCGCGGCCACATCATCAGCCAGGCTCCGGCCCAGCCGCCGCACGGCATACCCATGGATCTGGGCGTAGTACAGATCGAAGACCACAGCGAAACGCTCGGGCTCCCGCCAGGACTGCTCGATAATCGCCGCGTCGCCGGCATCCTCCGCCGGGAGCGCCCGCATCACCGCAGCCATATCCGGATCATTCGTATCGTCGCCTGCCTTCCACAGCATGGATGGGTCGGTCACCACTCCTTCGCCGATCGGCCCGGGACTGTTCGGCGGCCGACGCGCATGCCTGCCCGCGAGGTCATACCTCGCCGAGAGCGCTGATCGGCGACTCGACACAGTCGGCGACGAATCGGAATTCGCAGCAGGCCGAAACCCATCCCACGCGTGGCGCCTCCATCCAGGGCTCAGCCGCGGCCGCCCAGGCTCAAGAGAGACTGGCAAAGCGCGATGGACTGGCGGCTGGTTCCTGGCAGGAAGCAGGCTCTCAGTGGTGGCCGTGCGCGCCAGCGCCGCCATATCGCGACGTTAGCCGTATCCGCCGATGGCCAGAAAGGGCGGCGGCCGTCCGTGCGGGGATCAGGCCGTGATCCAGGCCTGGCTGTGCTCCCACAGGGCGCTGGCCAGGTCCGGGCGGTTGGCCGGCGCACCGCCCCGAAATCCACTCCGCTGGCCTGGTAATGGGAATCGCTCGCGACGGTGACCACCCTGGCCGGGGCGCTGGCCGCCAGGCGGTCGAGCAGGGCGGTCGTCAGCGCGAAGTGCCCGAGGTGGTTGACCCCGAACGCCAGCTCAAAGCCATCCCTGGTGACGCCGCGCTGGCCGCCCACACCCGCATTGTTGATCAGTACGTGCAGCGGTTCCCCTAGCGCCAGGAACTCCCCGGCGCACCTGCGCACCGACACAAGGTCGGCCAGGTCAAGCGGCAAGAACGCGACCGCATCGTTCCCGGTGGCCGCCACGATATCCGCGACCGCCCTGCGGCCTTTCTCCTGCGAGCGGCAAGCCACATAGACCCGGCCGCCCCGCCTCGCCAGCCCGGCCACCGTGGCACGGCCGATCCCGGTGTTGCCACCGGTGACCATGAACGTGCGCCCCGCCAGTTCAGCCGATGCCGCAGACGCCAACCCACCGGTGGCGACTTCCAGCTGGCAGCCTGACGACTCCTTGACCGGCGCTCTAGGGTGTGGCGCTGCAGCCTGCCCCGGTCCCCCCGACCAGGTGCAACTGCTGGCTGTACGCCGTATCGGCCTGCGCCTGGGTGAGCGTCCCCGTGGCCACGAGCCGGCCGAGGACGTGCTGCTCGCGGGCCCGCGCCCGGGCGAAGTGCAGGATCGGGTCGTCGGTGGACGGCCCCTGGACGAGGCCCGCGAGCATCGCCGCCTCCGGCCAGGACAGGCCCGCCGACGGGGTGCCGAAGTAGCCGCAGCTCGCGGCGGACAGGCCGTAGTAGCCGTGGCCGAAGTAGGCGACGTCCGCGTACATCTGCAGGATCTGGGAGTGGCTGTAGGACAGGTAGAGCTTGACGGCGAGTCCCACCTGCTCCGCCTTGGCGGGCACTCCCGATTTCCCGTCTGTGTACAGCAACTTGGCCAGTTGCTGGTCGAGAGTCGCGCCGCCCTGGTCGCCCTGGCCGGTGACGGCCGCCTCGACTACCCGCGCGATGGCCAGCGGGTCGACGCCGGGCTCGGAATAGAACCGGTGATCCTCAGTCGCCACCAGGGACGCCGCGAACCGGGCCGGCACCGGCGGCCCTGGGTAGACCGAATGATGCGCCACGTCCTGCTGCCGCGCCAGCGTTGGAGCGTTCCCGACAGAAGGCGTGACGAGCAGCAGCGCGCCAAGGGCCAGTGCGACAAGCACGACAAGCACGACGATCAGCGTCATGAGGCGGCGCAGTAGCCGGAGCCCGCGACGGCGAGGCCGGAGAGCCTGCGGGGCCCCCGGAGCCTGCCAGCGAGCGGGCGCGACGTACCCAGGGCTGGGATCGCCCCAGTAATCCACCGGCGGCAGAGGTGCCGTGGGTGGATCGAAGGGCCCGCCGCCGTCCCAGGCCGATCCGCGTGCTGTCATGCGCGCACTCCATTGGAGTTATCTCGGATTGGAGTTATCCCCGGCTCAACCTCAGACTAAGTCTGGTCAGGCTATGCCCGCCTTACCCGGCCAACGAACTAACGACCCGCCGAAGTGCCCGGAGCAATCAGGAAACGCGCGCTCGGGCTGGCGGCGGCTGGCCTTGAGCGGCCTGGCTCGGGCGGGCTGGCTTCGGGTTGGCGCCGGCTGGCTTCGGGTTGGCGCGGGCCCGGTTCGCGCCGATGCGGCGCCGGGCGCGCCGTGCGCTATTCTCGTCAGGTCCGGCTAGTACGGACGGGACGTGGCCCAGCTTGGTAGGGCACTTGACTGGGGGTCAAGGGGTCGCGGGTTCAAATCCCGCCGTCCCGACAGGTGAACAGGCCCGCTGATTTGGGTAACATCCCAGTTCAGCGGGCCTGTTCGTGTCCTCACGTCGTCCTGCATGATGATCTAGACAACTCGTCGCTGGGGACCATTTGGGGACCGCTTGGCCGTGAGATGGGCGCTCAGCGCGTCTCCCGCGTCGGTGACCGACTGGGCATC
>DAIRVB010000096.1:0-10929 GCA_036803065.1 Streptosporangiaceae bacterium | reverse complement strand
CCGCTCACACGCCTCAAGCAGGACATTAAGCCCACCCTCCACCGAACCCACCTCGCGACCGACGATGTCCCGCAGCGCATTTACCGCAGCGCCGCCTGGTGTGCGCTGCGGGCCGCCTGCTCCTGGGGAGAAACTCATTTGCTTCCAGGAGGACCGGCCTAAGCCGGTACCCGTCGCGGCCGGCTCGTTAGGACGACCACGGTGGCGATCGTGGCCTCGGCAGCCACAAGAGTCCCGGCTGACACGATGACCTCCCGGGCGTAGGGATTGCCTGACGCTCAACACTCCCCTTCGGTCACCAACTCAAACAAGCACCCCCACGGCGCTACCGCTGCACCGTCACCTCTGCTCCCCCGTCACGCTCGGTAGCGGAACTGGCCCCGCGCTGCGGCACATTGGCCGCCCGCCTCGGCCAGAGATCCAGAGGGCATCGAAGCCGGCCCCTTCCGCGCTCGGCCTCACGGACAAGCTCCGTTATGACCGCACTACTCGCTGGCCGTCGTGGCGAGGCCCATGAGCAGGGCACGTATGGCTGCGCCGACTGCGTCGCGAGTCCGCGTGGGCTGGGGCGAATTGGCGATCAGCATGCCGCCGCGGGTCAGCGCGCCGAGTAGCAGGCGGGCGAGCGTCTCCGGGTCTTCCACGTGCAGCGTCCCCGCCGCCGCCGCGGCCTGGAGGGCCGCCACGATAGCGGCGAAGGCGTAGCGCTCGTCGAGTTCCGTGAAGCGGGCCAGGCCCAGCACCGCCGGAGCGTCGGTGATGACGATGCGCTGCACGTCCGGTTCGAGTACTGAGTCGAGGAACGCCTCGAACCCCCGGACGAGGAACTCGACCTCGTCGGGCGCCCCGCTCGCCGCCTGAGCGGAGGCCTCCAGCAGGTCGATGTGGACCGCCTCGAATACCGTCTCGAACAGGGCCGTCTTGGTCGGGAAATGGTAGTAGAGGGCGCCGGTTGTGACGCGCGCCTCGCGGGCCAGGTCGTCCACCGATGTCGCCGCGAAGCCATCCCGGCCGAACAGGCGGCGGGCCGCGGCGACCAGGGCCGCCCTGGTCTGCGCGACCTGCTCGGCGCGCAGGGACAGCCGGGGCTCACCGGGTGAAGGCAGACCAGCCACGTCATCTGTATAGTCCGTCGGCTCTCCCTTGCCAGCACTTACCGGTCCACATAGTATCGCTATGTAAAGTAGCAACTCTATGTAAAGCCGGGAGGATGACATGGCGCGTGGCGCGATCGAGGCACTGCGGGCAGACCGGGAGGCGCTCCTCGCGATCGGAGCTCGGCTCAGCGACGATGACTGGCGGGCGGGAAGCGGTTGTCCCGGCTGGTCGGTCCAGGACGTCGTGGCCCACATGGGGACCCTGTTCTGGGCGGTGGTCGACCCGGCCGCCCTGCCCGACACCACCGGGCTGGCCACCGAGCCCGCCCAGGACGTCTGCGTCGAGGCCCGGCGATCCTGGACCGCCGCCGACGTGCTGGCCGACTACGAATCGGTGAGCACCGAAGCCCTGGAGCGCCTGGCCGCCCTGGAGCGCCAGGATTTCGAGCTGGCTCTCGGGGATCTCGGGACCTACCCGGCGTTCGTCCTGCCGAACGCGTTCTCCTTCGACCACTACACCCACATCCGCGCGGATCTGTTCGCCCCGCGCGGGCCCCTCACCGACCAGCCACCCCCCTCCGATGAGCTACGGCTGACGCCCGCCCTCGACTGGATCGAGGCCGCGCTCCCCCAGCAGAACGCCGGGCTATTCGGCTCGCTGACCGGCACGATCGAGATCGCTGTGTGCGGCCCGGGGGCTCGCACAATCCGGCTCGGCTCCGGGGAACCGATGGCGCACATCAGCTCCGACGCACCCTCGTTCGTGCGCTGGGTCACTCAGCGCGCCACCTGGCAGGAACTGGGCGTACACGCCGCCGGGGACGAGAGGCAGCTGAGCGTGGCCAGGACCCTCCGGGTGTTCTGATCGCCATGCCGCACCGGCAGGTGGGGCGGCCAGCGTCCAGGCCTGCCCACCTGCCGGTGCCGTGTGCTGTCAGCCGGTGGTCAGCGCGAGCACCGTCAGCGAGTTGGCCGGGAAGGTGTGCCTGAAGGTGGCGCCGGAGGAACCGACCCGCTGGGTGGCGGGTGCGACCGCTGTCGGGTGCGCGATGGAGTTCATCGCGGCCGGGTCACCGGTCAGCACCGTGGACGTGCCGCCGGACACCGCGGAGACGCCGCCGAGGCCGACGTTGACCGTGGCGGCCGTGGCACCGCGATTCACCACGGTGAGGTACGTGGTGCCACCGGCCTTGGTGGAGGCGACGGCCCAGAGGTTTCCGTTGCCGCCCACGATCTGGGACGGCGCGACCTTGTCACCGAGGGAGTCGCCGAGCATCTTCTGCGCGTAGTACGACGGGGACCCGTAACTCGTCAGGCCGTCGTACCCGATGAGGTTGGTCGGCCAGCTGTCCGCGCTGACGTTGACCAGCAGCGGCGCGTAGGACGCGCCGATGACCACATCGGCATCGCGCTCGAGGCCGGTCAGGAACGCGGCCTCGCCGAGCGCGCCGCCCAGGGTGCCCGTCGGTGCCCCCTGGGTGACCGCGTACTCGCCCACGATGTGCTTGGGCCCGCTGCGGCTGGTCGTGTCGTAGGTGTGCGCGTCACCGGCAATCGCTGACGGATCGCTGGAGTAGTAGTGGTCGTCGATGACATCGGGCGTGCGGCTGGTCACGCCGGTCGTGGCGATGATCTTCAGCTGCGGGTAAGCGGCCTTGATCGCGTCGTAGAACATGGGGAACCGGTAGGCGTTGTAGCTGCCCGAGCGATCGAAGAAGTCCTCGTTGCCAACCTCGACGTAATTCAGCTTGAACGGCGCCGGATGCCCGTCGGCGGCCCGCATGGCGCCATACGTGCTGGTCGTCGGGCCGATCGCGTACTGGATCTCGTCCAGGGCGTCCTGGACGTAGGGCGCGAGCGAACTTTGCGGGACCACGGAGCCGTTGAGCGTGTAGCCGGCGAACACGGCGAGGATCGGCTGCGCCCCGGCTTGCTCGGCCATCTCGAGGTATTCCAGCAGGCCCATGCCGTCCTGAGACCAGTAACCCCAGGCACTGTTGTCATGGCCCGGCCGGTTTTCTATCGGCCCGATGGTGTTCTTCCAGTTGAAGTAAGTGGCCAGGGTGCTGCCCTCGAGGTAGTTGCCGCCGGGGATCCGGAAGTAGCCCGGGTGCAGCGCCGCGATCTTCTTCATCAGGTCGATCCGCAGCCCGTTCGGGGTGTTGTCGTAGGTCGGCGGGAACAGCGACACCATGGCAAACCAGACCGACCCGCCTGCCGCCGCGGTGTTGCTGGTGGAGATGACCAGGCGATTGTCCAGCGAGGAGCGGATGCCCTTCGCCGTGGTCAGGGTGGCGGTGTACTTGGCCCAGCTGGCCGTCACCGCTGGGATCTTCGCCGTGGCCCACACCTGCCCGGTGCTGTTTTCCAGTGACGCGGTCAGCGGCCCGGAGAAGCTGGCATCGGCCTTGGCGGAGAAGGACAGGTGATAGGTGGTCGCCGGGGTGACAGGTATCCCGAAGTAGCCATCGTTGGCGATACCAGCCCGGCCACCGGCCGGCAGGTTGCTCACCGACAGTTTCAGCGACACGGGGTTGGCGCTGTTCAGCGGCTGGGAGGTGTCCAGGGCAATCGTGGCGGAGGAGCCCTTGTCAGCCACCGCCGACCAGTACACCGGCGAGGAGCTGCTTTCCTTCAGGTCACGGTTGCGGACCAGCTCCGCGTAGATGCCGCCGTCGCCGGAGTGGTTGATCTCTTCGAGGAACGTGCCGAGCTGGGTGGAGTTGAGGGCGGGACCGGCCTGGTCCTCGTGCACGGTGATGGACCCGGTGCCCGCCAGGGCACTGATGGCCTGGCTCGGCAGGGCCCCGGAATAGGCGCGCACGTCGTCGATGGACCCGGTCACCCAGTCAGTCGGGCCCCCGTTGTAGAAGCCGCGCCCGACCGCGAGCGGCCCGCTGGCGGACCAGGGAGCGAGGGCATGCACGGTCTGCTGCAGCGCCCCGTCCACGTAGAGCGAGACCGTCTGCGCCGTGGCGTTATAGACGCCGGTGAGCTGATACCACACGCCGCGCTGGGGGACGATGGCGCTGCCGATCGCGACCGCGCCGTACGCGGCCGTCGAGTCGTAGGCGAGCCGGGTGAACGCGAAACGGCCGGTGTCCGCGCGCAACTGCAGGTAGAAGCCGCTGACCTGGGTGCCGTCCTCACTGACGAAGGTCTGGTAGCCGCTGGTGCTGGCGAGGTTCACCCAGGCTGAGACGGTGAAGCTCTTGCTGGTGTCGATCACGGGCCCGCTGCTGGCCGCGTCCTGCTGGGGGGTAACGGCGAGGGCGGATGGTCCCACCACCCCGGTCGTCCAGGAGGCCCCGCCCTGGAGGGCCAGCGGATGGCCGCCCCCGGAACTGTCGGCTGCGGTGGTTCCTGATCCCTCGTCGAATGTCCAGTGTCCGATGGGGCTGGCCGCCGGGGGCGCGGCGCCGTGCTGTGCTGTGGCGGCCGGGGACCAGAAGAGCAGAAGCAGCACAGCGAGGGCGGGGGCGAAGATGCGTCGTCGCATGACCTTCTCCTTCGTTGGGGTTGATACACGACTGCGCGCCGGACCGTTGGCTCACGCCTCCGAACACGGCCCCCCTCTTCGCCGGGGAACTTCGACAAGCGACTGTTAGCGCTCACAAAAGCACCCAAGCCAGGTTCCTGCCACCCCTTCCTGGTGTCCTGGCGACCGGCCAGCGGGCTTACCGGCCCACTGACCCACGGCGGAACATCCGCGCGGCGATCACCGCGAGACTGGCACCGCTGTTACGCACAGCCCATGCTGGACAGCAGCCCACGAGCCGTCAAGAGGCGGCGGGAATCACGCCTTCACCGGCACGGCGGCCGTGCGGCTGACATGCGCAGTCGCGCGGCTCCCGGCGGCAAATCGGGTTATCTCGTTTGCCTCCGGGCGCCCGCCGCGTCGTCGCCAGTCCAGGCCATATCCAACGGCTCCTCCCGGCAACTGCGGAAAGGGAAGCCTTTTCGTGACGGCAGGAGATGCGCGACGCTGGCCGGAGGGGTCTGCCAATGACGACGACCGTGCTGGGCATCAGCACAGGAGCCGTCAAGCGCCTCCCGGCTCCGCTGGGTGCTGGTCCGGCTGCCCGTCCCTGTCTTCGGGCTCCTGTGCGGACGAGAGTGGTTCGCCGAACCCGGCGTGGCGACGACCTCGCTAAGCGGCGACATTCTCCAGCCCGTGCCGGGCACCTCCCGCTGAACCTTCAGTCCGGCATAGTGTGTGCTGACCTGACCGGCCCGCTCGGGAAGACGGCACCGCATTGGCGAGCAGGAGAACGAGGTGGCTGGCCCTGAGCTGCGCTGGCGTCATAGCCGTCGTCATCGGGGTGACGGCCTGGCGAGGCAGCCGCGGCCCCGCGGTGGACCAGGCGCAGGCCCGGGCGATGCGGCCGGTCATCGACGGCTACCTGGACAATGACGCCGGCAAGATCAACGGCGGGTACCTAGCCACCGCCTACCCGAAGCTGACAGTGAAGGCGTTCTGCGACGCAGGCATCATCGAGAGCAGGCCCGACGGCCCGCAGTGGCGCGTCGGCACTCTCCTCAGCCGCCGCTTGTGCTCAGCACGGCTGGCTCGGTGACATCGGCGGACGTGACGTAGTCGCCGGTGAACCAGACATGGCCGGCTGCCAGCGACGCCGCACCGGTCAGCGTGGAGATACCAGACGGTATCGGCGCGGTGCTCCAGGTGGACCCGTTGTAGTGCATGATCACCGAGCTGAACTGCCGGTTGTGGTATCCGGCGGTCACCGTCTGCCCGACCGCCCAGATGTCACTGGCAGACGAACCCGCTATCGCGTTGATTGAAAGGTCGTTCACGGTGGAGACCGGCGTGGCGACCAGACCCGGCTCTCTCGTCGGAGGTCCTGTTCGCTGGTGACCGCTGCCTGTGATGCGCTCAAGCCAGGGCGCGGCTGACGAGGTGACGGTTCTTCTCCAGCGAGCCAGGCAGCACAGTGAAATGCACTTGCCCATCCTCGTCGACAGCTACGACCCGGACCACCGCCTTGCCATAGCGGTTCCCGGCCACCAGCATTACACCAGGACGAATCTGAGAGGCATCGCGGGCATCGCTCAAGGCAGACCAGCCGAGGCCCTCATCGTCTTCAGCGTTGAGGTCGGCTACCAGGTCGATCTCCGGGTCCATCACGTCTCCTCCATACCTAGCTTACGCGTCGTGGTACGGGTTGGTCATGACCTGGCGATCGCAGCCGGTGAGCGCTTTCACACCGCGGTCGAGATCATCAAAGCCGACCGTATAGTGGCGCGGATTCCGCCCAGTCGGCTCTAACCGCAGCCCAGCCCCGGCTAACGCCCCGGCCTTGATGAGCGTCAGGCGATCAAACCGGACGAGCGGCACCTGCTGGGCCATCTCATCCACAGTGAGGCCGCGGACTGCGAAGACCGAGATGCCGTAGGTTCCGTAAATGCCGTAGTATCGCCGCGCATCAACCCGCAACACGTCCGGGTCGAGCTCACCACCGCGCGCGAGCACGATATCGTCATCGATGACATCGCCGTCCCGCAGCCGCCGCAGCTTCATGTCGTGATTATGGCGACCGGTACCGACAAGCCAGGAAAACCGTCCACGCGCTATAGCGCCTACCGGTTCAGGCCGCGTCGTGGAAGACCAGCGCCAGGGTGAACCGCTGGCCGGAGCGGATCACCGACACGCCGTGCCGGACGGGCGCGGCCGACCAGCCGCGTGCGGACTCCACTGGCCGGTCACGCGTGGTGAACACCAGGCCATGCCCGTGCGGGATGAGTGTCGCGGTCCCGCGGGACTGGGCTCTCGGCCGCTGTTCAACCATCAGGAACTCGCCTCCCGTGTGGTCCACGCCGGGGTTGCTCAGGTTGATGACGACTTGCAGGGGGAACACGAGGTCGCCGTACAGGTCGCGGTGCAGCGCGTTCCAGTCCTTCTCGGCATACTTCAGCAGGATCGGCGTCGACTTGGCCTGCCCGGCCGCGTGGCACATCTCCAGCCACTCGTCGAGCGTGTCCGGCCACGGGGCGTCCCGGCCGAGTTTGCCGTGCCAGTCGCGGGCAATCGGCAGCAGATGCGGGTAAAACGCCTGCTTCAGCTGCTCGATCGGCTCTGGGAAGGGGGACGCGAAATAGCGGTATTCGCCCTCGCCGAACCGGTGCCTGCCCATGACGATCGTCGAGCGGAAGTGCTCGTCGCGGGGGTAGAGCCCGGCGATCCGCGCGCACTCCTGCGGGGTCAGCAGTTGCGGGGTCAGCGCGCAGCCGTAGGAATTGACCTCCTCCGTGATGAGATCCCAGCCGGTGCCGTCCACCCGCCCGGCCGCTGGTATCGCGTTCGCGGTGGTGATGCTCATGCTGCCTCCAATGAGAGCAGGGCCTGCTTGGCCACGGGACCGCCGCGGTAACCGCCGGACGAGCCGTCGGAGCGGACCACGCGGTGGCACGGCACCACGACTGGCAGCGGGTTGGTCGCGCACGCCGTGCCGACGGCGCGGACCGCTCTGGGGCTGCCCGCCGCGGCCGCGACGGCCGCATAGCTGGCGGTGTGGCCGTACCCGATGTCGGTCAGGTGGCTGAGCACGCTGCGCCGGAAGCCTTTCGACAGGCTGAAGTCCAGCGGCAGGTCGAACTCACGGCGCCGCCCGGCGAAGTACTCGTCGATCTCCCGTGCGGCGGTGTCGAGTCGCTTGGGAGCACTCAGGATCCTCGGGCTCAGTTGCGTAGCGAGAGCGGTGAGGACGTTTTCGTGGTTTTCGATGGTGAAGGCGACCCTGACCAGCCCCTTCCCCGTCGCCGCGAGCAGCAGCGGGCCCACTGGCGTGTCGAGAGTGCGGTAGGCCACGTCGAGCACGCCCTGGGCGTCCGCGCTGTCGGCCAGGCGGTCATGCAGGACGCGCAACCGCTCCCCGGTGACGGCGGGCAGGGCGTCGAGCAGGTTCCTCGCCTCCTGTTCGTCATTCATCGGCCTTCTCCTTCCAGGTATGTGGCCGCCGCGTAGGTTTTCCGCAATGCGGCGATGCCGTCGGCGGCCGCCCTGCGTGCGGCGTCGGTGCTGCCGCCGGTGATGGCGGCGACGTCGTGGTAGGGCAGGCCGCCCAGGTAGTGATAGGCGACCGCTTCCCGCTGCTTGCGCGGGAGGGCCGCGAGGGCCGGGCCGAGGTCGAGGTCCCGCCCGTCGGCCCGCTGCGCGGCGGGATTGTCTGGAACGTCGGCCACCGGGACCGCCCGGCGCGCGGCCGCGCGGGTGATGTCGATCGCCTTGCGGTGCGCGATGGTCACCAGCCACGCCTCAACGTTCGCGTCGCCCGGCAGATCCGGGTACGCCTTGAGGGCGGCCAGGAACGTCTCGGACCACGCGTCGTCGGCGTCACGCGGCCCGAGAACGGCCCCGCACACGCGAAGGACGGTCGCGCCATGGCGGGCGACGACCGCCTCGAATGGCTGTTTCCCTGTCACGTGATGTAGACGCTCCCGGTCGGTGGAACGTGAGCCAGCCCCCGGACTGCCCTGGGCCGTGAAATGCGCGGGCCACTATAGTGAGGATCGTCATCCCCCGGACCCAGGGCTGCTGCTACCTCGGGGAGGGTGCATGATGCGTGGCCGAGTCGGCGATGCACGGCGTGAGCACAGCTGTCGGCGCGTTCGCCAGTAGACGACCGTGACCGTCACCGCCCCGGAGAAGCCTGCCGGGTCTGAGATCGCGACGGCGTCGGCCGCCACGATGACCGGGGCGGACGTCCTGCGTGAGCTTCGAGCGAGCGCCGACATGGGCTTGTCCGGCGAGGAGGTCGCGAAGCGGCAGGCCCGGTACGGCCCGAATGCGGTGTCCTCGCACAAGGCCCGGCTGCTGCCGGTGATCTGGCACCAGCTGCGGTCCCCGCTGCTCGCGTTGCTGCTGAGTGCCGCGATCGCGTCCTATTTCGTCGGCGAGCGCAGCGACGCCGTGATCATCGGCGTGATCATCGGCCTGTCGGTCGGGCTCGGCGTCGTCAACGAGTACCGGGCCGAGAAGGCCGCCGAGGCGCTGCACTCCCAGATCCACCACCAGACGGTGGTCATCCGCGACGGGACACCAGCCACGGTGGACGTCACCACATTGGTGCCCGGGGACCTGGTCGAGATGCGGCTCGGCGACATCGTCCCGGCGGACGTCCGGCTGCTCGATGTCACCGGGCTGGAATGCGATGAGTCGGTGCTGACCGGCGAGTCGCTGCCGGTCGACAAGGGCACCCTGGTCGTGCCGGCCGGCGCCCCCCTGGCCGAGCTGTCCGGGTGTGCGCTGATGGGCACAGTGGTGAATGCCGGCCGCGCCCGCGGCGTCGTGGTGGCTACCGGAGCCCGCACCGAGTTCGGCAGCATTGCCGCAGGGCTCAGCACGCATCCCCTGGACACAGAGTTCCAGGTCGGGCTGCGGAAATTCTCGATGCTGCTGGTGTACGTGGCCGGCACGCTGACCACGTCGATCTTCGTGATCAACGTGCTGCTGCACAAGCCGGTCATCGACGCGCTGCTGTTCTCGCTGGCGATCGCGGTAGGGATCACCCCGCAATTGCTGCCCGCCGTGGTGTCCAGCAGTCTCGCCGCGGGGTCACGTCGGATGAGCCGCCGCAAGGTGCTCGTCAAACGGCTGGTGTGCATCGAGGACCTCGGCGACGTCGACGTGCTGTTCACCGACAAGACCGGCACCCTCACCCAAGGCCGCATCGATTACACCCGCGCCGTGCCGGCTGGTGACGACAGCCCGGACACAGTGCTGCGGTGGGGGCTCTTGTGCACCGAGAACACGGCAACCGACGGGCACGCCGTGGGCGGGAACCCGCTCGATCAGGCGCTCTGGGAATCCCCGGCCGCGGCGGGCGAGCGGGCCGCGCTGGCCGGTTACACGCGGCTGGGGGTGCTGCCGTTCGATCACGAGCGCCGCATGGTCTCGGTCCTGGTTCGTGACCCGTCGGGCCAGCTGACCATGGTCACCAAAGGTGCGCCGGAGACGGTCCTGGACCGGTGCGTCGACGTGCCGGCTGGCGCACGGGACGCGCTGACAGCGGAGTTCGCCGCCGGCAACCGGGTCGTCGCGGTAGCTGTCCGTCCTGCGGCTGGCCCGGCCGCCCCGGGTGGCCCGGGTGGCCCGATGGCACAGGACGAGCGGGGCCTGCACCTGGTGGGGCTGCTGGTGTTCCTTGACCCGCCCAAGCAGGACGCGGCCAGCGCGCTGCGCCGGCTGGCCGGCCTCGGTATCGCCGTCAAGGTCGTCACCGGCGACAATGCGGCCGTCGCGGTCAAGGTCTGCCGCGACCTGGGGCTGAACGCGGATAGCGCGCTTACCGGCGCCGACCTTGACGGAATGGACGACTCCGCGCTTTCTGCGGCGATCGTCGCCACCACGGTGTTCGCCCGGGTGAGCCCCCAGGACAAAGCGCGCATCGTGCGCGCCCAGCGGCGCAGTGGCGGCGGGGTGGCCTTCCTCGGCGACGGCGTCAATGACGCACTCGCCCTGCACGCGGCCGATGTGGGCATCTCCGTCGACTCGGCCACCGACGTCGCGAAAGATGCCGCCGACGTGATCCTGCTGGAAAAGGACCTGGACGTGCTCGCCGACGGCGTCGCCGAAGGACGGCGGATCTTCGCCAACACCATCAAGTACGTGCTGATGGGCACATCCAGCAACTTCGGCAACATGTTTTCCGCCGCCGGTGCGTCGCTGTTCCTGAAGTTCCTGCCCATGCTGCCGTCCCAGATCCTGCTGAACAACCTGCTCTACGACAGCAGCCAGCTGGCCATCCCCACCGACAACGTGGACGAGGAGCAGTTGCGCCGTCCCTCGCACTGGGACATCGGGTTCATCCGCCGC
>DAIRVB010000095.1:1410-10959 GCA_036803065.1 Streptosporangiaceae bacterium | reverse complement strand
GCCGAGGCCGAGCAACTGACAGGCTGCACTGCCGGGACCCTCACCGCTGGCGAGTACCACCGCCTGCTGCTTGACACCGGGTTCACCGGTATCCGCATCACCCCCGTCCACGACGCCGGGCCCGGCCTGCGATCGGCGGTCATCCAGGCCCGCAGGCCCGGCGCTGCTCCGGGTGTGCTGATCCGGCCCAAGTAGCCAGCCCGGAGGCCTCCGCCTGCGACCATCGGCGGTTACCTGACGGAATACCAGTTTGGCCAGAAGGGGGCGCAGGCGCCGCGTGGCGAACGCGATGCGGGCCGCGCTGGCCGCGACGGCCAGGATCATCGGCCACACCACGGCGGGAACGGCAAAGACAGCGACTGTGAGCAGTGCCGCATCCAGCACGGCAGCATGCCGGGTAAGGTAGGCGTCATAGGTAGTGTCGCTACCTATGACGATGCTAGCCGGGCGAAGGAGCAGGCGATGCTCACGGCCAGCCGCATCCTGGGTACCGAGGTCGGCTCGGCCGCTCCTGTGTTCCTGGCCTTCCTCGCTGTTCATGTGCTCGGAGGGCTGGCTGCGGTGATCACCGGGGCGGCCGCTGCGCTGGCCCGCAAAGGCAGCCCACGGCACGTGCGCGCGGGCCGCTGGTACTACCGCGCGATCACGGTGGTCTTTGCCACCGCAACGATCCTGGCCGTGATGCGCTGGCGGCAGGATTACCACTTGTTCCTCATCGGCGCGGTAGCGTTTGCGGCCGCGATCATCGGCTATCAGCACCGGCGCCGCCATCGCCCGGGCGACACTGGCCATATCGCCGGCATGGGCATCTCCTACATCGCGATGCTCACCGCGTTCTACGTCGACAATGGTCCCCACCTGCCCCTGTGGGATCGCCTGCCGGCTCTCGCGTTCTGGCTGCTTCCTTCTGCCGTCGGCGCACCGATCATCGCCCGTGCCCTGGCACGCGCCCGGCACGCGACGGTCCGCTGAGGAACACACCCAGACGCGTGACGCCGGAGCATCCTCGGGCGGCCTCGCTGGCCACGGGGATCATCGATCCGGTAGGCGGGCGATCTTTCCCGGCGTGGCCGGCTTGGTGGCCACTATGCTCGCTGACGGAGCGGGACGCGGTCGTGACGGCAGGTGGTGAGCGCAGCTATGGGTGACCTTGAGGCTGGCACGATGGCCGAGAGGCGATCCGCTCCCGCCCGTCGGCCGGCGGTAGCGGTCCCGGCATGAGCGAAGGGACCCCGGGCGACAAGCCGGCCGGCGTGGCGCTCGCCGGCGGCCAGCAGCAAGCTCACCGACGTGCCCTGTACCGCAGCGCGATGACAATCACCGTGGCAACGGTGCTCGTCGCGGCCGTCGTGGTGTCGTCGGCGTACCTGATCCTCCGTCGCGACCGGGGCT
Source organism: Streptosporangiaceae bacterium (assembly GCA_036803065.1). Lineage (GTDB taxonomy): Bacteria > Actinomycetota > Actinomycetes > Streptosporangiales > Streptosporangiaceae > JAWWPY01. The sequence goes on along the minus strand of DAIRVB010000095.1, from coordinate 9,567 downwards.
CAGCCTCGGGCCAGGATCTCCGTGCGTCCGGTATCCCGCCGAGCGTCTCGACCAGCCTGGCCAACCTCATGTCGCTCACCCCAGTCCCTGGGGCGCGGGCGCCCGGTTTCACGCTCACCGACCAGCAGGGCCGGACCATGCCGCTGTCGAGTTTCCGGGGCAAGGTAGTCGTCCTGGAGTTCATGGACCCGCATTGCACTGACATCTGCCCGCTCGTGTCGGATGAGTTCATCGACGCCTACCATGACCTCGGGACGCTGGCGGGCCGGGTCGTGTTCGCCGCGGTCAATGTCAACCAGTACCACGCGGCCGTGCGGGACATGGCGCTGTACTCCGGCGAACACGAGCTGAGCACCATACCGAGCTGGCATTTCTTTACCGGGTCTGTGCCGCGGCTGCAGTCCGTCTGGCATGCCTACAACATCGAGGTAGAAGCACCGAACCCGGACGCCGACATCGTCCACACCTCAGCTGTCTATTTCATCGACCCGCAGGGCCGGGAGAAGTTCCTCGCCTCTCCGATGGTTGATCACACCAAGACGAACCAGGCCTACCTCCCGGCCGGCCAGATAACGTCATGGGGCCGCGGGATCGCGCTCATCGCCCGGCAACTCGCCCGGTAGCGGGCTGGTGACTGGTGAACGGTTAGGGCAGGTCGCGGCGTAGTAAGTGTTATGGGGACGGGCCTGGTCACAATGGGCAGCCGGGGCCTGCGGCGGCGCGCCGGCGATGAGCCGGCGGAGCGGGCGCCGTCGGCTCGTCGCGCAAGCCTGCTCCTGAGACACGCGTCGCTGCTCGCTGGTGACGGCCCGTGATCGGCGCCCGAGGGTGCGGCGAGATCCGCCAGGCGCTGGGCGTCTATCTCCTCGGTGCCATCGGCCCTGCCGACCGCAGTGCCGTCAGCAGCCATCTCGCCGGGTGCGCTGATTGCCGGGAGGTGCTGGCCCGGCTGGCCGGGCTGCCAGGCCTCCTCGGCAATGTGCCCACCGCCGATGCGATCAGGCTGGCCACGGAGGAAGCCGATCGGGCTGGCGGGGACGAAGTCCCGCCGGGCGTGACCCTGCCATCGCTGCTGGTCCAGGTGGCCAGGCTCCGCAGGCACCGCCTGTGGCGTCGCCTGGCCCTGACGGCGGCTGCGGTGGTGATCGCGGCTGGCGGCGCGGTGGCCGGGTCGCGCGTGCTCTACCCGCCGGCCGAGCGGCCCGCGGCAGCGGTGCTGCCGTGGGCCACGACCGTCCACGCAAGTAACCCGCGCACGGGCGCGGGGGCCACCGTGAGGTACGCGCCGCAGCCGTGGGGACTGGCGCTGGATGTGCAGGTCAGCGGGATACCCGCCGGGACAAGGTGTGAGCTGCAGGTCATCAGCTCCCACGGGCAGGACACGGCAGCGGGGGGCTGGACCATTGCCGGCGGCCACCCGGGGGCCTGGTACCCGGCCTCATCACCGTTTCCTGTTGCCGATGTTCGCGGCTTCGCCATCACCACGGGAGGCCGGACCCTGGTAAGCGTTCCTACCCGATGACAGGCCACGGCTGAACCGATCGCGGCCCCGGTCCGTGTCAAGGGTTTTACTGGCCGCGGTCAATCAGCTACCTTCGCGGGATGCGGGCGGGTGAGCCCGCCGTCAGCAGCGTCCCAGGCGCAGTCGCCGCAGCCGCTGACACATCATCCAGGCGCCCTGGATGATGCGTGTTTGTCTGTGACGCCGCGTAGGCTCTTGCCGGGCTGGGTTGTCATTGCCAGTGTGGGAGGGGGTAGGCGGCACCGCTATGCCAGCTACGTTTGCCGTTGAGGGCCTGGGCGTGGGCACCGCTAAGACGGAGTTCAGCCGGTGGGGCTGGGCGTTCCGCGAGCAGCCGGTCCCGGACTTCGGCATCGATGCGCACGTCGAGCCTTCCCACGAGGGCAGGCCGTCGGGCAAGCTGATCGCCCTGCAGATCAAGGCTGGTCCGTCCTACTTCGCGGAGGCCGTCCCCGGCGGCTGGGTGTACCGGGGAAGTGATACCCAGCTCCGGTATTGGCTCGGGCACTCCCTGCCGGTGGTGCTGCTGCTTCATAATCCGGTGTCGGGTGTCACTTACTGGGCGCACATGGGCCTGGACAACGTGGACTTCACCGGCGGTCGGTGGAAGATGGTGGTTCCCTCCGCTCAGGTACTCAGCCTGGGGGCCCGCGAAGAGTTCAGGGCGCTCGCCGAATCGGCTCCGGCTGCGTCCGATGACCCGGTGGAGCAATCCTGCGCCCGGCTGCCACCAGCAGCCGCAGAGATCGTCCGCAAGGCGGAGCAGTTCGAGCCGGGCGGCGCCGTGCGCCTGGCGGCGTGGCTGGCCAGCGGGCGCGGCACCCCGCGGCTGACAATCGAGTCGGTGCTCTCCGCCGCGCCGAGCTGGCTCCCGGAGGGCCTCGGCTATCTTGAGGCCGCGCTCGGAACCTACGCCGCCGAGCACGGTCACCCGGATCTTGCCGCCGAGGCATTCACCCGGGCGGCCGGCTACCGCCAGCAGCCAGCCGGCGCGCTGCTGGCGTACGCCGCGTTGTCCGCTGCGGAGGCGGCTGATTCCAGCCGGGCGCTAACGCTCGTTTCACTAGCCAGGAATGACCCCGGGTCGCCGTTGTTGCTGGCGACCGCTGAGGCTGTGGTGGGGCATCTGGGCCTGCCAGACGCCGTGCCAGTCCCGGCCGTTCTGGCCGCCGCGAGCGCGGCGGAACGCGCGGCGGAGCCCACCTGCCTGAGTTTCCTGGGGGCGCAGGCGCTGCGGCGGCAAGACGTTAACGCGGCTGTGCGCCACCTGGAGGAAGCATGCTCGGCGCAGCCAGCCAGCACGTCGATGATGCTCCAGCTCGGGCAGGCATTGCAGGTACGGGTGGTCTCGGGAAAGTCGGCCGTGGAAGCCGAGGACCTGCGCCGCATTGAGGAGGCAGCGCGGGCCGTGCTTGAGCAGCGCCGCCGCTGGTCCGGACCGAGCAGCCCGGCGCTGGCTATGCTCATCCGCAAGCAGATGCTGGTGGGCGCGTTCGAGGCCGCGGTCCGCCTGGCCGGCCCCGCCCCGCACGGTGAGGCGCTCGACACTGAAGCCAGCGCTGATGAGGTGGTGATCCTGGGAACGCAGGCTGCGCTGACAGTCGGTGATCGGGAGCGCGCCGGGGCCTTCGCGGCACGGGCCGGCTCGGCACACGCACGGGCTGTTGTGGCGGCACTTCTGGCCGACCCGGGTCTGCCCGCCGATGAGCAGGCAGATCTGTGGCGCGCGGCCCTCACCGATGAGGCTTCCATGGAGGGTCCCGGCTGATGGCCTGGCACCGGACATGACGATGCCCGTGATGGGCGGGCATCGCGGCTGGGGGCCACCCGCTCGGCGGCATCCTTGCGGCTGATGTAATAATGATGCCGTTGCAATATGACATGACATACAAAGTTGCATTGAGCGCAATATGACACTCACCGGTGCGGTTACCTCGGGGGAATCGCGTGTCTCGCTACGGGAGCGCAAGAAGCTTGCGACCCGCCGGTCCCTCCGCCGGGTCGCTCTCGATCTCGTCGCCGAGCGCGGCTTCGTGCATGTCACCGTGGAGGACATCGCCGGGGCGGCCGACGTCTCGCCCAGGACGTTCTTCAATTACTTCCCTTCGAAGGAAGCGGCGCTCTTCGGGGCCAATCCGGAGCGGGTAGCGGCGCTGCGTGAGCGTCTCGTCCACGAGGCGCCCGGACAGACCGCTCTCGAAGCCCTGCGGGTGGTTCTGGTCGGCGAGGCGCAGGCTCTCGCCGAGGAACTGGACGAGCTCGGCGGCGATCCGGCGTTCTGGCTGAAGCGGATGAAAGCCGCCCATGTCGATCCTCATCTCAGAGCGGCCCAGGCCGCGCACCTGGCGATGGTCGAGCGCGTCGTGGCTGATGCGCTCGCCGAGCGGCTGGGGGCTGACCCCGAGCACGATCCCTATCCGGTGCTGCTCGCCGGGGCAGCGATCGGCGTGATGCGCGCGACCATGACCTTCTGGGCCAGCTCCGGCGGCGCGATGGCGCTCGCCCAGCTCACCGATGCCGCGTACCAGGCCCTCGCCGATGGGCTGCCCGAGCACGGTGGCTTGCGTCGCCTCATCGAGGAGGCCGCGTCCTCGGGTTCGCAGCAACAACGAAAGGACGATCGCTGATGTCCTCAGCTACTCCTGAGCCCGTTGCCGTCGGTGACGGCGCGTTGCCAGGTCTGAGCCACCGCCGGATTCTCCTGATCATCGGCGCGCTCATGCTCGGGATGCTGCTGGCGGCGCTCGATCAGACCATCGTCTCGACGGCACTGCCGACGATCGTCGGCGACCTCAAGGGCGGATCGCACATCGCCTGGGTCATCACCGCCTACCTGCTGGCCACGACCGTGTCGACGCCGCTGTGGGGCAAGCTGGGTGACCAGTACGGCCGGAAGATCTTCTTTCAGGCCGCGATCGTCATCTTCCTCGCTGGCTCGATCCTCGCCGGAATCAGCAACTCGATGTTCGAGCTCATCGCGTTCCGCGCCGTGCAGGGACTGGGCAGTGGCGGCCTCATGGTCGGTGCCCAGGCGATCGTCGGCGACATCGTTTCGCCCCGCGAGCGTGGCCGCTACGTAGGGCTCTTCGGCGCGGTCTTCGGCTTTGCGAGCGTCGTCGGCCCCCTGCTGGGCGGGGTGTTTGTCGACAACCTGACCTGGCGCTGGATCTTCTACATCAACGTGCCGATCGGCGCCATCGCGCTCGTCGTGGTGGCCAGCCAGGTGCCAGGCAAGCTCGGCCGGGTGCACCACATCATCGACTACCTCGGGACGGCGGTGCTCTCGCTCGCCGCGACCTCCTTCATCCTGCTCACCAGCCTGGGCGGCACGACCTACGCCTGGGGCTCGGCACCCATCTACATCCTCGGCGTGGCTGGTGTCGTGCTGGTCGGCGTATTCATACTCGTCGAGCGCCGCGCTGCCGAGCCGGTGCTGCCGCTGCACTTGTTCAAGACCCGCACGTTCTCGGTAACCAGCATCGTCGGCTTCATCGTCGGCTTCGCGATGTTCGGCGCCATCACCTACCTGCCCGCGTTCTTCCAGGTGGTGAAAGGCATCTCGCCGACCATCTCGGGGGTGTACCTGCTCCCGCTGATGGCCGGGCTGCTCGTCGTCTCGATCGGCTCCGGCCAGATCATCTCGAGGACCGGCAAGTACCGGTTCTTCCCGATCGCCGGATCCGCGCTCATGACCCTCGGCATGTACCTGCTGTCGCTCATGGGCGTGGGCACGCCCACCGCTTTGGACGCTCTCTACATGCTGGTGCTCGGCATGGGCATCGGCGGCGTGATGCAGGTACTTGTCATCATCGTGCAGAACGGCGTGCCGCACAGTGAGCTCGGCGTGGCGACTTCGGGCGCTACCTTCTTCCGCTCAATCGGCGGGTCCTTCGGCACGGCAATCTTCGGCGCGATCTTCTCCAACGTGCTCGTCGGCAACCTCGCTCGCCACCTGCACGGCACCAGCCTCCCGCCCGGCTTCAGCAGCGCGGACGCCACGCCAGCACTCCTCGCCCGCTTGCCCGCCGCCGTGCACCAGGCTTTCGTGCTCGGCTACGCCGAGTCGATCCAGACGGTGTTCATCGTCGCCGTGCCGATCGCCGCGCTCGCCTTCCTCGCCACCTGGCTGATACCTCAGGTGGAACTCAAGCAGTGGCCAGACGCGGATTCGGCCGTCGCCGCCGCGGACACGGCCGTGCCCGGAGCCACCATGTCTCCTGAGGCGCTGAACCCGCAGGACTCCACCACCACCGAGACCTGACCCGCTCCAGCCGCGCCGTCAGGCGCTGACGTCGCCGATGAGCTGGCCTGCCGCGCGCACCAGATAGCCATTGAGCTTCGGTCGGGCAGCCTCGACTGTCCGGCCGGCCGCCGATTCCGGCGCCGAGCACTCAGGTCCAGCTAACGGCGGGACATATTACGATCCCCGGACCCGGGTGTGGACTTGGCTGGAATGGCCGTCCTGCGCCACTAACGTCGTCATCGCGATCAATTTTACATACCGCCGTGGACCGCTGACAGATCGCGTAGGCCCTGCGAGCCGCTGCGGAGGAGGCCAGTGACCCTAGCCGTAATTGCGATACCAGCTTGGGGAGCGGACCCAATAGCGACGTATCGGTATGTATGGGAAGGGGATATTAGTGCGAACGAGATATAGCGAGGTCGGCGCCATCGGGCGCGGACCCAGGATGAGCCGGCGCACAAAGGCAGGGCTGGGCGTCGTGGTCGCCGTCGTGGCTGGCGTACTCGGTGGCGCACTCGTCCTGAACGGAACAACCAAGGTCAGCCTTTCGGATCATTCAAGCCGCGAGCACAGTGGCTTTAGCTCACATTTCTCGAGTGGCTGGGCGTTCAGCACGCTCAACAACCGGAATGACACCACGTTCAACCAGCTGCTGGGGATCAACAACCGCGGCCAGATCGCCGGGTACTTCGGCTCAGGCGCGGCCGGCCACCCGAACAAGGGCTACCTGCTGAACCTGTCACGCAACGGGTCGTGGTACGCGAACGAGAACTTCCCGCGCGGGATCCAGACTCAGGTCATCGGGATCAACGACCTCGGCACGACGGTTGGCTTCTGGTCGGACCAGAACACGGCCAGCATGACAAACGACAACTTCGGTTTCTACGCCTGGGGCGGCCACTTCCACAGCGTCAGCTTCCCCACGGGGAACAACGCCAGCCCGCCGGTCAACCAGCTCCTCGGCGTGAACGACGAGAACGTCGCGGTCGGCTTCTACACCGACGCCAAGGGCAATAACCACGGATACACCTACAGCATCAGCCGGCACAGGTTCCGCTCCGTCTATATCTGGGGCGCGACCAGCGTGACTCCCTCCGGTATCAACAACGAGGGTGACATTACCGGTTTCTTCACCGGTTCCAGCGGCGCTACCAAGGCCTTCCTGCTGCGCTCGAACGGCAGGCTCACCACGCTGGCCTTCCCGGGCGCAGCGATGACCCAGGGTTTCGGCGTCAACGACTCGCGTGAGGTCGTCGGCACCTACACGACCGGAACCGGCAGTGCCGCCAAGACGTTCGGGTTCACCTGGTCCAGCTTCGCTGGATGGAAGGTCGTGAACGATCCGCTGGGCGTGGGCGCCACCACGATCAACGGTGTTAACGACGCCGGTGACCTCGTCGGCTTCTACACCGACGCGGCCGGGAACACAGACGGGTTCCTCCTGGCCGCCGGCCGTCACTCGGCGCCGTTCGCACCGAGGGTGGCCCAGATCCAGATCAAGGTGGTGACGCCGACCGCGACCCCGGCCGTGACGGTGCAGCCGACTGTGACGCCGACATCGGCAACGGTGACGGTGCCCGCGTCCACCGCGCCGGCTTCGCAGCCGACTCACTACTGAGCCCGCAACTAAGCCGTGGCGGGGCGGCCGGGTCCAGAACCCGGCCGCCCCGCCACGTTCCACGCGCCGCCCGCTGAGTGCCCTAGTCCGGCACGACGTCCCGCGACCTGGCCAGCTCCGCCAGGCCATAACGCCCGACGTGCTCGGGGTCGGCCAGGCTGATCGTGCGGAGTCCCTGCCCGGCCAGCCGTTCGTTGATCTCGTCGAGGTGCTCGCCGACGAGCTGCTTTTCCGCGTCGGTGATCCGGCCCTTGTGGGGCTGGCCAGCGTGCTCCACGCTGGCGTAGTTGGTGCGATCGCCACGGGACGAGCCGGCCGCGGCGGTCTTGGCCGGCCGCCTGGCCGGCCGTGCGGTGATGAGGAGTTCATTCATGGGCTTGTCGGTGGCCAGCTGGTCGAACAAGTCCACATCCATGGCCACCCGGCGCGGCTCGTCCTCGCCCGGGAGATACAGGTCAACCACGGCCACCCGGAGGGCCGCCTTCTCGATTGCCCTGGCTTCATCGGTGAGGACCTCGATCTCCACCGGGCTGTCGCCGAGCTCGGGATGCTCGTGAATCACGATGCGTGCCACCGCGTCGTCTTGGGCGATGATCTCGCCGCTGAGGTCGCTGAACCTGACGGTCTTCTGACCCACCTGGTATGCCTCCCTGCGTGTCGGTATAGCTGTCGTCGCGCGCTCCTGCGACGGCGGCCGGGGCGTGGAGCACGTCGCTCACCTTGCCCCAAGGATCCGCCGCTGTCAAACGTATGTTCGATAGAATATGGCCGCGT
>DAIRVB010000095.1:0-1310 GCA_036803065.1 Streptosporangiaceae bacterium | reverse complement strand
CTTGCCCCAAGGATCCGCCGCTGTCAAACGTATGTTCGATAGAATATGGCCGCGTACGATCGTCCTCTGCTCCGCCGCAGATGAGAGACGACTGCGCTGCTAGCTTTACCTGCCATGGATGAGGCGCGTCGCGTTCTGGTCACCGGCGGAGCTGGATTCGTGGGCGCGACGCTGGTCCGGCGGCTGGTCGGGAGCGGGCACTCGGTTCGCGTGTTCGACAACTACTCGACCGGCGACGCGTCACACCTGGCCGGCGTCGACGCCGAACGGGCCGAGGGGGACATCCGTGACGCCCCGGCGCTCGATGCCGCGCTCACCGGGATGCAGGCCGTCATACACCTCGCGGCGGCAGGCTCGGTCGTCATGTCGGTCGAGGACCCGGTGACGAACTTCGACGTCAACGTCCTCGGCACGTTCCGGGTGCTCGACGCGGCCCGGCGGGCGGGCGTGGAGCGGATCGTGCTGGCCTCCACCGGAGGCGCGCTGATCGGTGACGCCACGCCACCGGTCGATGAGTCCTCCCTGCCCAGGCCGATCTCGCCCTATGGCGCCAGCAAGCTTGCCGGTGAGGGTTACGCGCACGCCTTTGCCAAGGCGTACGGCCTGCGCACGGTGGCGCTCCGTTTCGCGAATGTCTACGGTCCGTGGAGCGAGCGCAAACACGGAGCGATGACGACGTTCTTCCGCGCGATCCAGGCGGGCGAGCCGATCGTGATCTACGGTGACGGCTCGGCGTCGCGCGACTATGCGCATGTCGAGGACATCTCTCGTGCGCTGGAGCTAGCCCTCGAGCGCGATGTCCCAGGCGGCACCGTGCTGCATATCGCATCGGGCGTCGAGACCACTGTGACCGAGCTGGCCAGCCTGTGCTGTGCCGCGGCCGGCGTGCCGGATCATCCGGTCGAGTACCGGCCCAAGCGGGCCGGTGAGGTGGACCGCAACTTCGCGTCCTACGACCTCGCCCAGAAGATGCTCGGGTACGCGCCCAGCATCAGCCGTGAGACCGGTATCCGCGAGACCTGGCAGTGGTTCCAGGAGTCGGTATTCCGCGCCTAGCGGCCCGCCACGGCAGGCCGGTCAGGCCAGGCGGGTGGTCCGCAGCCGGACGGTGACATCCAGCTCGCGGAGGCTGCCCAGCATGTCGTCGGAGTACTCGGTGCCGATGTCGGTGAGGACGTAGCCGAGATCGTCACGTGTTCCGAGTAGCTGGCCCTCGATGTTGGCGCTGTGCTCCGCGAGTAGCTGGTTGATGGTCGCCAGCACACCGGGGACGTTGCGGTGCAGATGGATCAGCCGGTGCCGGCCCGGCG
>DAIRVB010000094.1:0-10966 GCA_036803065.1 Streptosporangiaceae bacterium | reverse complement strand
CGCACCGCGGTGCGGGAGAACCGCGCGTTCCTGGGCCGGGCCGTGCGGTACCTGGTCCGCGACGCCGGGATCCGGCAGTTCCTGGACATCGGGACGGGGCTGCCCGGCGCGAACAACGTGCACGAGGTCGCCCAGGCGCTCGCGCCGGAATGCCGGGTCGTCTACGCCGACAACGATCCGATCGTCCTGATGCACGCACGCTCGCTGCTCTCCAGTTCCCCGGCGGGCCGCGTCGCCTATATCGACGCGGACCTGCGGGAGCCGGCCGCGATCCTGGCCAGTCCCGAGGTCGGGGCCACCCTCGATCTGGGCCAGCCGGTCGCGCTCATGCTGGTCGCGATCCTGCACTTCGTGACCGACGTGGACGCGCCGGCGGCGCTCGTGGCCAGCCTGCTCGACGCGCTGCCACCGGGCAGCTACCTGGTCGCTTCGCACGTCACGCCCGAGCATGACCCCGAAGGGGTGGCTGGGCTTGAGCGGGCCTACCAGCAGGGCGGGGTGCCCGCGCAGGCCCGCACCTCGGATGAGTTCGCCGAGCTAGCTTTCGGTGGCCTGGAGATGATCGATCCGGGCCTGGTGCTCGTGTCGGAGTGGCGGCCGGAGGAGACCGGCCCGCGGCCCCTTCCGTCCGAAGTCAACTGGTACGGCGGGATCGCACGGAAGCCGGAACCCCGGCCGCGGGCCCGGTCCTGACCCCGGGGGCCCGGTGCCCCTGGGCGCGGCGCTACAGCGGCAGTCCTGCCTCCAGGTGGGCCAGGGCGGCGTCGATGGAAGCGAACATGTCCGCCGGCTCTGACCTCATCGGAAGCGTCGGCAGCACCGCTGACATGATCACGCCGGTAATCGCGCCCGCGAGGTTCCGGGCCGCGAAGTCATCCGCAGGCCGTCCGGCGCGCCTGGCCAGCGCCTCGGCCATCACCTGGATCGTGCGGGTGAACTCATCCACCGCGCGGGCCCGCACCTCGGGTATCGCCAGGGTCAGCTCGGTGGACTCCCGGAACCGGTCAAGCTCCTCAGGTGTCAGCGAGGCAAGCGTCTCGGCCATAGCGGCGCGTACGGCCGCGATGGGGCTGAGGGTGGGTGGCTGCGCCTCGAAGGCATCCATCGTGAGCACGTCGAAGTCGTCCTGGAGGACCACGTCTTCCTTGGTGGGGAAGTAGCGGTAGAACGTGGCCGGGGAGACCTCGGCCGCCTCAGCGATCTGCTCCACGGTGGTGGCGCCGTACCCGTGCTCGCGGAACAGCCGCAACGCGTGCTCCCGGATGGCAGCACGCGTCCTGGCCTTCTTGCGCTCGCGCAGCCCGATGGGCCGGTCAGCGTCGAGCATGTCGTTCATCTTCCCGATTCTCCTCGCCCGGACCTGCGGCCGCGACCGGCAGGCTGGCTTCGGCCGGATCCGCCAGGTCCGGGCTGCCCTTCCGGGGCAGGAAGGCCAGCGCGAGCAGCGCGCTGGTGAGCGCGATCCCGCCGCATGCCCACAGCATGACGTCCATGCCGTGCACGTAGGCGGTGCGCACCGAGTCGAGCAGCGGGACCGAGCCAAGCTTGCGCGCCACCTGGACGCCGGCCGCCGCGCTACCGCGGACAGCCTGGCTGACGGCCGTCGGCACGCCGGTCAGGCCGAGCCGGCTGCGGTAAGCGGACAGCAGCACGGTACCGAGCACCGCCACCCCGATGGTGGCCCCGACCTGGCGCATCGCGGAGATGAGAGCGGAGCCCGCGCCGCTGCGCTGCGCCGAGAGCGCACCGAGAGCGGCGTTCATGGCCGCCGGCATCGCGAACCCAAGCCCGAGCCCCGCCGCGGCGAACCAGGCCGCCGCGAAGACCGTTCCGCTGTGGGTGCTCGTAGTCGCGCCGACCGCCAGCGCGACAGCCATCACGGCGAAGCCGACCGTCACCAGAGCCCGGACGCCGACCCGGGGACCGGCTGGCGGTGCGCCAGCCGGGCTCTTGGGCGCGGTCTGCAGCCGGGTGCTGACGAGCATGCCGAGCACCATCCCGCCGATCATGGGCAGCAGCCTGAGCCCGCTGCCGAATGCGTTGACGTCCCTGACCTCCTGGAAATACTGCGGCATGGCGAAGAGGATGCCGAACAGCGCGAAGGAGACCATGGTGGTCAGGATCGTTCCCCAGGTGAAGGAGGCCGAGCGGAACAGCGACAGCTCGATCAGAGGCTGCCGCCGGGTGCCAGCGGCGCTGCGCTGGGTGACGTAGCGCTCCCAGGCGACGAACACGACGATCGCGGCGGCGCCGCCGAAGACGCCCATCAGCGTGACGGCGTCGCTCCAGCCGCTCTGCCCGGCCTTGATGAAGCCGAAGGTCATCCCGGCCAGGCCCAGGCTGGAGAGCCCGATTCCGATGACATCGATCGGGCGGCCCCGCTCACCATGCGACTCCGGCATCAGCAGGGCGACTGCGATCAGGGCCAGCACCACGACCGGCACGTTGATCAGGAACACCGAGCCCCACCAGAAGTTGTCCAGCAGCCAGCCGCCCAGCAGCGGGCCGACCGGATAGCCGATGAAGGTCGCGCCCATCACGATCGCGATCGCCCGCGGCCGCTCCTCCGCTGTGAAGAGCACCGGAAGGATGGCGATCGACATCGGCAGGACGACCGCGGCGCCGAGCCCGAGTACCGCGCGGGCAACGATCAGCCCGCCGGAGGACGTGGCGAAGGCACAGGCTGCCGAGCTGGCCCCGAACACCACCAGCGCGATCAGCAAGAGCCTTTTGCGCCCGAACCGGTCACCGAGCAGGCCGGCCGGCAGCAGCGCTGCGGCCAGTACCAGGCTGTATGCGGCGGAGAACCACTGCAGGTCGCTCGTGGAGGCGTGCAGCTGGGCGGAGAGGGTGGGCAGCGCCAGGTTAAGCACGGTCAGGTCGAGGCCGACGACCAGCACGCTAGCCGCGATGGCGACCAGCGCCAGCCACCGGCGCCTGTCGGATACGTTCATGACGTTCACCCTCTTTCTAGAGCTTCTCTTAAGAGAAAGTTACTCTCATAAAGATGTGACTGTCAAGAGCTAGGGCGAGCGTCGCTGTTCCTCGCGCCGGGCGTCGTTTTGGCTACCCGGCGTCGGGGAGGTTAGCTGGACGTGACAACCACTTCGCGTCCTCAAGGAGCACCACTGTGTCCGGCGCATGTCGGATCATCGTCGGGGCGAGCGGATCGCCCGGCAGCCTGCAAGCGCTGCGTTTCGTGGCGGACCTGGCCCGCGACGACGATGCCCCGTTGATCCCTGTACTTGCCTGGCTGCCCCCGGGCGGCGAGCTCGCCGACCGCCGTCAGCCGTCCGCCCACCTGCGCGCAGTCTGGAAAGAGGCCGCCTGGCAGCGGCTCTGGGAGGCCCTCGACCTGGCGTGGGGGGGCCTGCCCGCAGATCTCCGGGCCACACCCACGGTGCTGCGCGGCGAGGCCGGCCAGGTGCTCATCGATACTGCCTGCCGCCCCAGGGACCTGCTCGTCGTGGGCGCAGGCCGCCGCGGTGCCCTGCGCCGCCTGGCCGGCTGCCGGGTGAGCCGCTACTGCCTGGCGCACGCCCGCTGCCCGGTGGTCGCCGTCCCGCCCACCGACCTGGCCCAGCAGGCCGGGCACCGGCTGGGCCGCCTTCTGTTCTCCCGCCGGGCGCTGACGCCGGGCTGAGTGGCGTGCGGCCGACGGTTTAGCAGGTGCGCCGCACGATGGGGCCGCCATCTGGTCAGCCCCGCGGGCCGGAGGCTCACCTCAGCTGGCGCAGGAACGGGTCGGCCGATCCGTGGCTGGTGACCCGGATGCGCGCGTCCACGGCGGTGATGCCGTCCGGGCGCGCGATCACCGGGTTCAGGTCGAGCTCGGCGACCTGAGGCAGGTCGGCGGCGAGCCGGGAGACCCGCAGCAGTGTGTCACGCAGCCCGCCGAGGTCGGCGGCGGGCTGGCCACGATAGCCGAGCAGCAGCGGTGTGGCCCGGACCGAGTGGATCAGATCGTCGGCGTCGGCGCCGGTGAGCGGGGCGAGCCGGGCCGCGTGGTCGCCGAGCACCTCGGTGGCCACGCCGCCGAGACCGAACACCACCACCGGGCCGAACACTGGCTCCTGCACCACCCCGATGATGAGCTCGATCCCCCCGGTGATCATCGGCTGGACGACCACCCCGGAGAGCCTTCCCGGGAACCGCTGCTCCAGCCGGTGCATCGCGCTGCGGACGTCGCGGGCACCGCGCAGGTCAAGTTCGACGGCGCCCGCGTCGGTCTTGTGCACCAGGCCGGGTACGTCAGCCTTGATCACCACGTGGCTGCCCAGCGCGGAGGCCGCGGCCACCGCCGCGTCCGCGCCGTGCGCCGCGACCGACTCGACCAGCGGCACGCCGTAGCAGCGGAGCAGATCCTGCGTCTCGGCGACCGGCAGCCAGCCGCCGCCGGGCACCCGGGCGAGGAAGGAACCGATCAGCGCCCGAGCCTCCGGCACCCGCAGGCCGTCGATCTCCGGGATCGTCCCGGCCGGCCTGGACCGCCCCGCACCGTACCTGGCCGCCCGGCCCAGCGCCCGGGCCGCGCCCTCCGGGTAGGCATAGGCGGGCACGTCCGCCGTGCCGCCGTTGCCGGGGAGCACCCGGACCGCGTCGGCCTGATCGAGGATGACCGCGGCGACCGGCACATCCAGCCGGCCGGCGGTGAGCGTGGGGACCAGGTCAGCGGCGGCGGTCGGGACCACCAGCACGATCATGGCGTCCGCCTCGCCGTTACCGGCCAGCTCAGCCAGGCAGTCCCGGAACGCCTCCGCGCTGACCGCGGCAGTGGTGTCCACCGGCCCGCTGACCGAGGCGCCGGACGGCAGGATGCCGCGCAGCCGGCCCTGGCTGGCCGGGCTCGTTGTCGCCACGGTCAGGCCCGCCTCGGTGCAGGCGTCGGTGGCGAGCACGCCCGCACCCCCGGCGTTGGACACCACGCACACCCGGCTGCCCGCCGGGACCGGCTGGCAGGCCAGCAGGACCGTCGCATCCAGCAGTTCCCCGAGGCTGGTGGTCGCGATGATCCCGGCCTGCTCGAACAGGGCCTGGCGGGTGATGAGGGGGGCAGCCGCAGCGGCCGTGTGCGAGGCGGCGGCACGCTGCCCCGGGGCGGACCGCCCCGCGTGCACGGTCAGTACTGGCATGGTGGCGCTGACCCGCCGTGCGGTACGGGCGAATTTGCGCGGGCTGCCGAACGACTCCAGGTACAGCACGGCGAGCTTGGTGGTGCCGTCCTTCTCCCACCACATCAGCATGTCGTTCCCGGACACGTCCAGCTTGTCGCCGACCGACGCGAAGGAGGAGATGCCGATGCCGAGCCGGGAAAGGTGCTCGAGCAGCGCGATGCCCACCCCGCCGGACTGCACGGCCAGGCCGGCCGTGCCCGCGGCCGGGTGGTGCACGGCGAACGTCGCGTCCAGCCCGGCCCCCGGGACGGCGACGCCGAAGCAGTTCGGGCCCACCAGCCGCATCCCGGAGTGCCTGCATGCGTCGAGCAGGGCCGCCTGCTGCGTGGCATCGAGCCCGGAAGTGATCACGACCAGCGCCTTGACCTGCCGCTTGCCGCACTCCTGCGCCACGTCGAGGACGCCAGCCGCGGGAACCGCCACGATCGCGAGGTCCGGCGGTTCGGGCAGCGCGGAGACCGAGCCGACGCATGGGATGCCCTCGATCTCGGCCAGGTGCGTGTTCACCGCGTACAGTGCGCCGGTGAACCCGGCATCGCGGATGTTGAGCAGGATCGCCCGGCCGATTGACCCGGGCCGGTGACCCGCGCCGATCACCGCGACCGACCGCGGGGCCAGCAGGGGCACCAGGCTGGCCACGTCGGCCCGCTGTTCCCGGCCCGCCACCGCGTCCAGGTACGGGCTGGCCTCGCTGAGCGCCACGCCGCGGGGGACCAGCATGGTCAGCTCGACCACCCCGTCGGCCATCCGGCGCTGCACGCTCAGCCCGACGTCAGCGAACACGCGGAGCATGGCGGTGTTCTCCGACAGCGTCTCGGCGGTGAAGCACGCCACGCCGCGGGCCTGGGCGAACGAGACCAGGTGCTCCAGGAGCAGGGTGGCGACACCCCGCCCGTGCATCTGGTCGGCGACCGCGAAAGCGACCTCCACGGCACCCTCGCGGGCGGTGGGCTCGTAACTGGCCACCCCCACCACCTCGTCGTTCAGCAAGGCCAGCAGCGCCGCGTGGTCGGGTCCGGGCGGCCGGCACACGCGCTGTGCCTCCTGCTCGGCCGCCCGCTTGCTCAGGCTGAAGAAACGCAGGTACAGGTTGTCCGGCGACATTTCCTGGTGGAACGCCAGGACACGATCCGAGTCGGACCGGGCCGCCTGCCTGATTTCGATGGTGGCACCATCAGCGAGGAGCGCGTACGACCGCACGTCCGCCGTCAATTCGGTCATCTGCTGGCCCTTCAGGTGCACGGTGCCCCGTTCAGGAGCCGGCTACCGTCCATATTCGCGCTGGGATGAACCAGCCTGGTGTACGGCCCGGGAAACATGAGCGCGATGTGCCCATCGGCCAGCCATCGCACCACGTACGGGGGCGATCCGTCCGCATGGTGCAGGCCGATGATGACGCACACGCGAGGGCGGTCGGATCCCTCCGTAGTCAACTGGTCACCCACATGGGCTTTCATGGTTCCCATGCTCGCGGTCCCCGCGCCGCTGGGTCAGCGGCCGAGGTCCCGCAGGTCTGGGCCTTTGGGCCCCCGGGCCGGGCGCGGTGACCAAGGTCCCGGAACCCGAGGCGAAGTGCCCTTTCCCGTCCGGTCATCGGTCCGATGACCTTGAGCGTGTGAATGCACTTGATCTCGCGCGGTGGCAGTTCGGGGTTACCACCGTCTACCACTTCATCTTCGTTCCGCTGACGCTGGGGCTCTCGGTTGTCGTCGCCTGCCTGCAGACCGCGTGGACGGTCCGGAAGGACCCCGACTACCTGAGGATGACGAGATTCTTCGGCCGGCTGCTGCTGATCAATTTCGCCGTCGGTGTGGTCACCGGAATCGTCCAGGAATTCCAGTTCGGGATGAACTGGTCCGCCTACTCCCGCTTTGTCGGCGACGTGTTCGGCGCGCCCCTGGCCATGGAGGGACTGCTCGCCTTCTTCATGGAATCCACGTTCATCGGCCTGTGGATTTTCGGCTGGGGAAAGCTGTCGCCCCGACTGCACCTGGCGACCATCTGGCTGGTCGCGATCGGCACGAACCTGTCGGCTTATTTCATCCTGGCCGCGAATTCCTGGATGCAGCACCCGGTCGGTTTCCGGATCAACCCGGCCACCCACCGAGCCCAGCTGACCAGCATCTGGGCGGTTCTTACCAACTCAACGGTGCTAGCGGCGTGGCCGCATGTCATGCTGGCCGGCCTGCTCACCGCGGGCGTGCTGCTCATCGCGGTCAGCGCCTGGCACCTGGCGCGCCGCGATGACGTGCAGTTGTTCCGCCGCGCGGCCCGCATCGGCATGGTGATCGCGGTAGCCGCCGGGATCGCGACCGCGGTGACCGGCGATATCCAGGCGCGGCTGATGGATTCGCAGCAGCCCATGAAGATGGCCGCCGCCGAAGCCCTCTACCGCACCTCGGATTCGGCGTCGTTCTCCCTCTTCACCGTCGGCACACTGAATGGCAGCGCCGAGGTGTGGAGCGCCCGGGTTCCGGACCTGCTCTCGATGATCGCGACGCTCGACCCCCATGGCACCGTGCAGGGGATCAACAACGTGCAGCGCGCGTACACCAAGAAGTACGGTGCGGGTGACTATAAGCCCTACGTCCCGGTGACCTACTGGTCGTTCCGGCTCATGATCGGCCTGGGGCTGCTCGCCACCCTGCTCGGCCTGGCCGGCCTGTGGCTGACCCGGCGGGGCCGGCTGCCGCGCGGCCGCTGGTTCTACCGGGTAGCGGTCTGGTCGTTCCCGCTGCCGTACCTCGCCGCCATCATGGGGTGGATCTTCACGGAGATGGGCCGCCAGCCGTGGACCGTGTTCGGCATCCTGAAGATCTCCCAGAGCGTGTCACCGGGCGTCCCCATGTCCTCCGTGATCATCTCCCTGGTGACCTTCACCCTCTTGTACGCCGGCCTCGCCGCCATCGCGGGCTGGCTCGCGGTCAAGCACATCCGTGAGGGCGCGCAGCATGAGGTCCTGCCGTCCGCCGAGGCCGGCGAGCCTCTGCCAGCTTTCTCGTATTGAGCCAGGAGACCCACCGTGCAACTCACCACTGTCTGGTTCATCCTCATCGCGGTCCTGTGGACTGGGTATTTCGTCCTCGAGGGCTTTGACTTCGGCGTCGGGATAGTGCTGCCCTTCCTGGGCCGCAGCGACGCCGAGCGCCGCACCATCATCAACACGATCGGGCCGGTGTGGGACGGCAATGAGGTGTGGCTGCTGACCGCTGGCGGCGCCACGTTCGCTGCCTTTCCGCTCTGGTACTCGTCGCTGTTCAGTGGTTTCTACCTGGCCCTCCTGCTGATCCTGGTGGCGCTGATCGTGCGCGGCGTGTGCTTCGAGTTCCGCAGCAAGGTGGGCAGCGAGCGCTGGCGCCGGACCTGGGACCGGGCGATCTTCTGGGGCTCAGCGCTGCCTGCGCTGCTATGGGGGGTAGCCTTCGCCAACATCGTGCGCGGAGTGCCGCTCAACGCGGCTGGCACCTACACCGGCGACCTGCTCACCCTGCTGAACCCATATGGCCTGCTCGGCGGCCTCGCCCTGCTGACCCTGTTCACCCTGCACGGTGCGATCTTCCTGTCCCTGAAGACCACCGGTGACCTGCGGGCGCGGGCCCGCCGGGCGGCTGGGCGCATCGCACTCGGCACAGTGCCGCTGGCCGCCGGGTTCCTGCTGGCCAGCCAGGTGGCGCACGGCCGCGCGGCCACCGACGTCACGGCGGCGTTGGCGGCGGTCGCGCTGCTGGCGGGCGTGGCTTCGATCATGCGCGGCAGGGAAGGCTGGGCGTTCCTCGGCACCGCGGTCACCCTCGTTCTCGCGGTGGCGACCCTCTTCGGGGACCTCTGGCCGGACGTGCTCCCGTCTACCACGGCGGCCGCCTACAGCCTCACCGTTCACAACGCGGCCTCGGCGCATTACACGCTGACCGTTATGACCTGGGTTGCGGTGATCTTCACGCCGGTGGTCCTCGCCTACCAGGGCTGGACCTACTGGGTGTTCAGGCAGCGGCTGACCAGTGCGGAGACGCCACCCCCCGCGCCGGCGCCACCGCTTAGCGCGCGGAGCCCGGTCCCGCAGGCCCCCAGCGGGTCATGAGGCCGGTCGACCCCAGGCTGCTCCGGCACGCGGGGGCAGCCCGGGGATACCTGATCTTCACGATCGCACTGGGGCTGGTCACCACCGCGCTGGTGCTGGTCCAGGCGGGCCTGCTCGCCGGCGTGCTGGCCGGGGCGGCCCGCGGCACTGGCCTGACGGTCCTGGGCCTGGCGGGACTGGGTGGCGCCCTGGCCGTGCTGCTCGCCGTGCTGGCCGCCCGGGCGGCGGCCGTCTACGGCGGCGAGATCGCCGCCCTCCGCGCCGCGGCGAAGGTCAAATCACAGCTGCGGCGCAAGCTCACCGCGCACGCGACGGCCCTCGGGCCGGCCTGGCTCGGCGGCCAGCAGGCCGGCGAGATCACCACGCTCGCTACCAAGGGTCTCGACGCGCTCGACGCCTATTTCGCCCGCTTCCTGCCCCAGCTCGTCCTGGCGGTCCTAGTGCCGGTGGCGGTGCTGGCGCGGGTCGCGGCCGCCGACTGGATCTCTGCCGTGGTCATCGCCGTCACGTTGCCGCTCATCCCGGTGTTCGGGATCTTGGTGGGGGCCTCGGCCAGGACCCGTATGCAGCGCCAGTGGCGGCTGCTGGCCTGGCTGGGCGGCCACTTCCTCGACGTGGTGGAGGGCCTGCCCACGCTCAAGCTGTTCGGCCGGGCCAAGGCCCAGGCCGAGGTGATCCGGGAGGTGACCGACGCGCACCGCAGCGCCACCATGTCTACCTTGCGGGTCGCGTTCCTGTCCGCGCTGGTGCTGGAGCTCGCGGCGGCTCTGGCCACCGCGCTGGTGGCGGTCGAGGTGGGGCTGCGCCTGCTGGCCGGGCACATGAGCTACCAGACCGCGCTCCTGGTGCTGCTGCTGACTCCGGAGGCCTACCTGCCGTTGCGCGCGGTGGGCGTGCAGTTCCACGCCAGCATGGAAGGGGTCACCGCGGCTGGGCGCGCCTGCGAGATCCTGGAGATTCCGCTGCCGGCCGCGGCCCGGGAGCGCACCGTGCTCCCCGGGGGCACCCCAGGCCCCGATGAGCCGGTCTCCCACGCTGCTGGCCCCCGCAGCCCGCTGAGACCTGTCGCGCCGGCCCGGGCCGACCTGAGCCACGCCACCATCACCCTCGCCGGGGTAACCCTCGCCTACCCGGGCCGCGACACCCCGGCGCTCGACGGGGTGACCCTGTCGATACAGCCCGGTGAGCGGATCGCCGTCATCGGCCCGAGCGGCGCTGGCAAGAGTTCCCTGCTCGCGCTGCTGCTCCGGTTCACCGAGCCGACCGCGGGCCGCGTCGTGGCATGCGTGCCCGGACTGGAGCCGGTGAATGTGACCGCGACTGAGCTGGCCGCGTGGCGGCGGCAGATCGCCTGGGTGCCGCAGCACCCGCACCTGTTCGAGGGCACGGTGGCCAGCAACATCGCCCTCGGCCAGCCGGACGCGGCACCCGATGCCATCACCCAGGCGGCCCGCCTGGCCGGCGCAGAGGAGTTCATCGAGGCGCTGCCCGGCGGCTACGACACGCACCTCGGGGAGCGCGCGACCCGGCTGTCCGCCGGCCAGCGCCAGCGGATCGCGCTGGCCCGGGCGTTCCTGCGGGACGCGCCGCTGCTGCTGCTCGACGAGCCGGCCGCGCACCTCGACCCGCTCACCGGGCGGATGATTCAGGACACCATCGAGACCTTGATGGACGGGCGGACCGTGGTCCTGGTCACGCACGGCCAAGGCTGGGC
>DAIRVB010000093.1:8658-10978 GCA_036803065.1 Streptosporangiaceae bacterium | reverse complement strand
GCTGGGGTACCAGGACTCGAACCTAGACTAACGGGGCCAGAACCCGTCGGGCTGCCAATTACCCCATACCCCATTGCGGCGAGCCAGCAGGCCCGCACGCGCCTGTGCAGTGTAGCCGAAATCCTGACCCAGCTACCAAACGGAACCCCGTCACTGGGTCACTGCCCGGCCCGCTGCTGGGTCACTGCCCGGCCCGCCGCCGGGGCGCCGTGCCCTCCGCACCCGCGCCGGCCACCGCCGCGTCGTCGCCGAGCAGCCAGCACCGGGCCAGGTGGCCCGGTGCGACCTCCAGGTCGGGTGGATGTGTCGCACAGACATCCACGGCAAAGGGACAGCGAGAGCGGAACTTGCAGCCCGTGTCGAGCGTGACCTCACGGCGTTCGGCGTCCCGGCTGGCCCGCGCGGCCTGCCTGGCCCGCCGGGCCTCGGCGAGTGCCTCACGGGAGACCGTCGGGTCAGGTGCGGCGCCGGCCAGGATCTGGGTGTACGGGTGCGAGGGCCGCAGGATCACCTCGTCGCTCGGGCCGTGCTCCACGATCTCGCCCCGGTACATCACCATGATCTCCGAGGAGAAGTGCCGGGCGGTGGCCAGGTCGTGGGTGACATACAGCATGGCCAGGTTCCGGTCCTGCTTGAGCCGGTCGAGCAGGTTGAGTATCTCCAGCCGGATCGACACGTCCAGCATCGACACTGGCTCGTCGGCGAGCAGCACGTCGGGGTTGGTGGCCAGGGCCCGCGCGATGGCCACCCGCTGGCGCTGGCCACCGGACAGCTCGTGCGGGTGCTTCCCGGCGACCTCGTCCGGCGGGTTGAGGTTGACGGACCTGAGCAGTTCGTGCACCGCCTGCTCGAGGGCCTCGCCCCGGGGGTGGTCCAGCCGGAGCTGCAGGGGCCGGATCAGGTGATGCCGGATGGTATGCATCGGGTTGAGGGAGGCGAACGGATCCTGGAATACCAGCTGCACCCGGTGCCGGTAGCCGCGCAGTGCCTTGCCGTGCCGCCCCGCGGGCGCGCCGTCCAGCAGGATCTCACCGGAGGTCCGCTTCACGAGCTGGGCGAGCGCCCGGACCACAGTGGACTTGCCGCTGCCGCTCTCGCCGACCAGCGCGAGCGTCTGCCCCTCGCGCAGCTCGAACGAGAGGTTGTCCACCGCCAGTAGCTTCCCGCCACCACGCTGGCCGAACTCGACGGTCAGGTTACGGACATCGAGGACGCTCACTACTCGCCTCCCGCACTGCCGGCGGTGACCGGGCTTTCCGGGCTTTCCGGGCCGTCCACCGGCGCGGCAGCTTGGTCATCAGCCCGGGCCGGCCGCTCTCCCGGCACCGCCGTGAGCTCGTCCGGCGGGCCTCCCGGACGGTGCTGCGGGTTATGCAGATGGCAGGCCACCCGCCAGCTTTTGACCAGGGCCGGGTCATCAGCCAGCAGCCGCTCGGCGGGCGCCTCCAGCACTGGGTGGATGGTCTGGCACGGCTCGAACCGGTAGTCACAGCGGGGCGCGAACGGGCACCCGGCGAAGTCATCGCGCAGGTCGGGCGGGATTCCCGGCACGCCACGCAGCTCGCGCCGCGCGCTGCGCATGTCCGGGAACGAGCGGAGCAGGCCCAGGGTGTACGGGTGCGCGGGGGCGGTACCGACCGCCTCGGACGGCGCCCGCTCCACCACCTCACCCGCGTACATGACCGCGAGCCGGTCGCTGACCTCAAGCAGCATGGACAGGTCGTGGGTGATGAAGATGACGCTGAACCCGAATTCCTCACGGAGCCGCTCGATCTCGTCGAGGATTCCCCGCTGCACCACGACATCGAGTGCGGTGGTCGGCTCGTCCAGGATGACGATCTCCGGCTCCAGGGCGAGCGCCATCGCGATCATGACCCGCTGCCGCATGCCGCCGGACAGCTCGTGCGCGAAGCTGTTGATTCTCTTCGGGTCGATGCCCACCATGTCCAGCAGCTCCCGCGCCCGCGCGTGCCGGGCGGCCCGGTCCATATGCTGCCGGTGAGCTTCGAAGATGTCATCAAACTGCCTGGCCACACTGGTCACCGGGTTGAGCGCGTTCATCGCGCTCTGGAAGACCATGGAGATCTTGTTCCACCGGAACGCGCGCAGGTCCTCGCCTTCCAGCGCCATCACGTCGACCGGCGCCCGCTCAGCGGGATAGAACGTGATGCCCCCGCCGGTCATCTCCGCGGGCGGCCTGAGCATGCGGGTGAGCGCGTAGGCGAGCGTGGATTTGCCGCACCCGCTCTCCCCCGCGATGCCGAGTACTTCGCCACGGCGCAATTCGATCGTGACATCGCGGACGGCACGGGTGGGGCGC
>DAIRVB010000093.1:4522-8558 GCA_036803065.1 Streptosporangiaceae bacterium | reverse complement strand
GGGCGGTAGACCCGCAAGCGCGGGTTGAGCAGCTCGTCCAGACTGAAGTTGATCAGCGCGAAGCCCATGCCGAGCAGCGCGATACACAAGCCGGGCGGGACGAACCACCACCAGGCCCCCACCGAGAGCGCCTCGCCGTTGTACGCGAGGCGGAGCATGTTTCCCCAGGTAAGCAACGTAGGGTCGCCCAAGCCGATGAACGCGAGGACGGCCTGGGTGAGAATCGCGAAGATCACCCCGAAGATGAAGTTGGACACGATGATCGGGAGTTCGTTGGGGAGGATCTCGATGAGCACGATGCGCCAGGACCGTTCCCCCGACGCACGCGCGGCGAGCACGTACTCGCGGTTGCGTACCGACAGGGTCTGCGCCCGCAGCACGCGGGCGGCCGCCGCCCAGCTGGTCAAGGCGATGATCACGGTGATCGGGAGCAGGCCGCCCGCCTTCACGTAGGCCAGGATCACGATGACCAGCGGCAGGGTGGGAATCACCAGGACCACGTTGGACAGCAGCGACAGCGCCTCATCGACAAACCCGCCCGCGTAGCCGCCGCCGATGCCGATGACGATCGAGACGACGGTGGCAATCAGCCCGGCGCCCACGCCGATCTCCAGCGTGGCCCGTGCGCTGTCCACAGTCTGGGCGAAGACGTCCTGCCCGATCTCGGTGGTGCCCAGCCAGTGGCTGAGGGACGGCGCCGCGACGTTGGACCGTCCCAGGTGGTTCGGGTCGGTCAGGAAGAACGGCCCGAAGATCGCGAGCAGCACGAAAAACCCGACGATGCCGGTTCCGGCGACCAGCCTGGGCGACCGGAAGGCCGCCCGCAGCCTCCCGGTCAGGCGGCCGGGGTCCTCGCCGCCGGTCTCGGCCGCGACGGCGGCGACGACGTTGGTGGCGCTCACCGGGACAGCCTCGTCCGCGGGTCGATGAAGCCGTGCAGCAAGTCGACGATCATGTTGGCCCCGAGGACCGCGAAGGTGATCACCAGGAAGATCCCCTGCATCAGTGGGTAGTCGTTGTTGGTGACCGCCTGCACCAGCTTCTCGCCGACGCCCGGGTAGGAGAAGACGTACTCCATCGCGATCGCCCCGCTGACCACGAAGCCGATGGATATCGCGAACCCGGAGACGCTGGGCAGCACCGCGTTGCGGGCCGCGTAGCTGATCATGATCCGGCGCTGCCTGAGCCCCTTCGCCTCGGCGGCGACGACGTAGTCGTCGGACAGGGTGGAGACCATCATGTTGCGCATGCCGAGCAGCCAGCCCCCGATCGAGCTGATCACGATGGTCAGGGCGGGCAGCAGGGCATGCTGCACGGCCGAAGCGATGAACGGCAGGTTCCATCCCTCGTTGAGCTCGGAGTTGGTGTTGTACCCCTGGCCCAGGGGGAATACGTGCCAGACGTTGCTGGAGAAGAAGAACAGCAGGAGCAGCGCGAGCCAGAAGTACGGCATGGCCGTGAGCAGGGTGGTGGCCGGGATGATCGCGTCCAGCCGGGACCCCCGCTTCCAGCCGGCCAGCGCTCCGAGCCCGATGCCGAGCGCGAAGCTGATGATCGTCGCCGTGCCGACCAGGGCCAGCGTCCAGTAGATGGCCTGGCCGATCTCCGTGCTCACCGGGGTGGGGAAGTCGGTGATGGACAGGCCAAGCTGCAGATGGGCCAGGCCGTCCACGTACTGCCAGTACTTCTGGAATATGTTCCCGGTGCCCAGGCCGAGCAGCTTGGTCAGGACCGCCGCCTCGCCGGGCGGGGCCGGGCCCGATTGCGACATCTTGTTGAGCAGGACCTCGACCGGGTTCCCCGGGATGAGCTGGGGCAGCAAGAAGTTGAGAGTCAGCGCCGCCCAGGCGGCCACCAGGTAGAACCCCAGTTTGCGGGCCACGTAACGCACCCCCAGCCCTCCTTTCTCCGGCGTCAGTGCCGGTGTTCCCGATACGGCTGGTACTGCCGTGCCGCCCGGCGGGGGATGCCGCGGTCTGCGGTCCGCGGCATCCTCTCCGCCGGGCGTATTCCCGGCCTCCCGGCTATGTCAGCCGCGGGCCATCGGGGTCACTTGCTCACCGGGAGGAGCCGCGCGGAAATCCAGCCGATGTCCGGCTGGATGTAAACGGCTGGCGCCCCGTAGGGGTTCGCCGTGGTGGGGATGTTGCCGACATGGTGGCCGTTGAACTCGATCTCGTTCTGAGCCTCGTAGAGCGGGATCAGGGGCAACTGCTGGGCGAAGATGTTCTCGATCTTGTAGAACGCAGGGTTCTGCACTGACGTGTCCGTCGTGTCAGCGATCTGGCTAAGGAGCGAGTCCACCTGCGTGTTCCGGTAACGCCCGAAGTTGCCCACCGTGTCAGCCTGGCCGATGGCAGGAGCGATCGAGCTGTCCAGGATCGTGTAGTAGTACGACCACGGGTCAGGGGTGAACCCGAAGCTGTCAATGAGCAGCTGGAAATTGCCGTTGTCCTGGTCCGAGGTGAAGGCGGTGTAGGCCTCCTGGTCGATGACGAGGTTGATGCCGACCGGCTTGAGTTCTTGCTGCATGATCTGCAGGGCACTGAGGTAGTCGGTGTAGCCCGCGACCATCTTGACCGTGAGGGTCAGCGGCGTGGCTATGCCCGCCCTGGTCAGGATGTTCTTCGCTGCGGCCGCATCCGGGCTGGGGAACTTGGCGCTGGCCAGCGATGGGTCCAGCACCGAATTGTAGTTCGGCGTGATCAGCGCCTCGGGGTTGCTGGGCGGGGCATACCCGTTGTAGACCGTGTTGCTAATGGAGGTGCGGTCGAGCGCCGCGCTGATCGCCTGGCGGACAGCGAGCTTGGTGGTCGGGCCGGTGGACATGTTCGGCACCAGGAAGTTGGTGGCCAGCGGAATGTCACTCACCACGAACTTCGGGTCCTTGGCCAGGTAGGTCTTCTTGATGTCCGGGATGAAGGCGCCGGTCCAGTCGAGCTGGCCGGCTTCGATCGCCGCGTCCATCGTCGTGTTACCGGTATAGCCGATGAACCGGACGGTCTTGAAGTGCGGCAGGCCCGGCAGGTAATAGTGCGGGTTCGCGGTCAGCTCGAACACCTGCGGGGAGAACTTGGTCAGGATGTAGGCGCCGGTGCCGACCGGGTGCTCGTTCAGGAATGTCGTCGGGTTACTGATCGACTTCCAGATGTGCTGAGGCACGATCTCCACCCGGCCGAGCGCGTAGTACGCGTCCGTGTAGGCGGCCTTGGTGAAGTTGATGGTCACCCCGTAGGTGCCATCAGCTGCGACGCTGGCCAGCGGCAGCGCGAACTTGTTGAGTGCCGTGCTGTGCAGCGCCTGATCGAAGGTGTAGACAACGTCGGCACTGGTAAACGGCTTGCCGTCGGTCCACTTGACGTTGTGTCTGAGCTGGACGGTCAGCGTCCTGCCGCCGTTGGACCACGCGTAGCTGAGGCCGAGCCACGGCTTGATATCGCCGGTCTTCACCGTGTTGTAGAAGAACATCGGCTCGTAGATCATGCCGTTGGTCGCGTCCTGCTGGTTCGGGGAGTACATGTTGAAGTCATCGACGTAGGCGGGAGCCCCGGTGGCGACCGTGAGTACTCCCGAGGGGCCAGAGGACGACGAGGTACTGCTACTGCCACCGCTGCTGCCCCCGCAGGCAGCAAGCACGCCGGCGGTCACCACGGCGGCACCGGCGGCAATCGTTCGCATGCGCCAGGGTCTCAACGACATTGGTGATTCCTTCTTTCTTTCGCCCTGGGGTCACTTAGGTCGCCAATACGTCAGCGGCACGTCTCGCCGTAGCGCGCGAACTACGGCTGTCATGCCACCGGTCAATCGACGTGATGTTCGGTTATGCAGTTCAGGACCATGCCTGCGGCAATCGGCTATCCGGGATCTCCGGGTCGACTGAGCGAAGCACTATACCGGTTAAGTGTCAACCCTTCATGACCCCAGGTGAAGCGGAAACCTGGTCTCGTTCGGGTTTCGATCCCGTGTCGGCGCGGTTAAGAAGGGGGCTGACCATCGGCTCCGCGAAGATCCGGCCAGCGGACGGCCGGCTCAGGCG
>DAIRVB010000093.1:0-4422 GCA_036803065.1 Streptosporangiaceae bacterium | reverse complement strand
CCAGCGGAGGGCTCGCCGTGCTGCCGCGGATGGTGAGCACCGGTGGCACCTCCTGGAAGTGCCCGCCCGCCTCGCCGCTCACCACCTGCGCCAGCGTCCGCGCGGCGTGCGCCCCGTACGCGGCGATATCTCTGCTCAACGCGGTCAGCGGTGGGTGGACGAGCTGGCAGAGCGGTGAGTCATCCCAAGCCACGATGGACAGGTCCGCTGGCACCTGCACGCCCATCCGCTGAGCGGCACCCAGCCCGGAGACGGCCATCACGTCGTTGTCGTAGATGATCGCGGTGGGCGGCCGCTTGCCGCGCAGCAGGGTCCGGGTGGCCTCGGCGCCGTGCTCGCGTGTGTAGTCAGCCTCCACGCAGATGGACTCGACCCCAGCGGACCGTGTCGCCTCGTCGAACGCATCGGTCCGGATCTTCGTATGCCAGAATCTCGGGATGCCGGTCACCCGCGCGATCCGCCGGTGCCCGATCCCGACGAGGTACTCGACGGTGGCGGCGGTCGCGGCCGCGTCGTCCTGCCACACGGCGGTCAGCGATCCCGCGCCCCGGGGAGTGCCGATCACGACCGCCGGCATCCGCAGTTCCTCGAGCACCGGCACCCGGTGGTCATCGATCTGGATGTCGACCAGGAACACCCCGTCCACCCGCCGCTGGGCCCACCAGGAGCGGTACATGGCGATCTCGGCCGCCTGATCCTCGGCCGTGCTGAACAGGAGTGCGGCATGATCTCCGGACAGTTCTGCCTGAATACCGGCGATGAGCTGCATGAAGAACGGCTCTACCCCGAGCAGGTTCGCCGGCCGGTCGATGACCAGCCCGAAGGCCCCGGCCCGGCCGTCGGAGAGCGCGCGGGCCGCGCTGTTCGGCTGGAAGCCGATCTCCTCCGCGATGGCCAGGATCCGCTCACGTGTCGCCGCGGATACACCAGGCTGGCCGTTGAGCGCAAATGACACCGCCGCCTTGGTCACGCCCGCGCGGCGAGCGATGTCGGCGATGGTCGGACGTTTCACGCGATGCCTCCCCGCGATTGCGCAGGCCAGTGTAACAAGCGGCCGGACGCCGTGACGGGCCAGATCCCGGCGCGCCGCCAGCACTCAGATGTATTGACACTTAACCGGTATAGTGATTCGATCGCACTGGCTTGTCGCACGGGCTTGGCACGGGCTTGCCACGGGCTTGTCGCCCTGGTTTGTCGCACTGGCTTGTCACACTGGCCTGGGAGCCGCACGCATCCGACGCCCGCTTCTGTTCCAGAGGAGACCTTTCCGCATGCGCAGAAATTCTGCCAAGATCATGACCGATGGGCGGGCGGTCAACTGGCTGGGGGCTAACTTCTGGTCGCGCACCGGAGGCCCGCTGATGTGGCGGAACTACGATGCGCAGACGGTCCTCGGTGAGCTGCGAGTGCTGCGCGAGCACGGCCTCGCCGTCACCCGTTCGTTCTTCTACTGGCCCGACTTCATGCCTGAGCCGGACCGGATCGACGAGGAACTGACGGCCAGGTTCGCTGACTTTCTCGACCGCCACGCCGAAATGGGCATGCAGACCGTGCCCACCTTCGTGGTCGGCCATATGTCCGGGGAGAACTGGGATCCGTCCTGGCGCCACGGGCGCGATTTGTATAGCGACGTCTGGATGGTCGCCAGGCAGGCATGGTTCGCCGGGGAGATGGTGCGCCGGTTCGGCGGGCACCCCGCGGTGTGCGGCTGGCTGATCACCAACGAGATGCCCATCTATGGTGGCGAGGCGCCCCGCGAGACCATCGCCGCGTGGGCGCAGATCATGGTCGACGCCGTCCGGGCTGCGGGCGGCAACCAGCCTGTCTCGCTCGGGGATGGCGCCTGGGGTATCGAGATCAGCGGCAAGGACACCGGCTTCTCGGTCGCCGACAGCGCGCGGCTGTGCGATTTCATCGGCCCGCACGTGTACCCGGTCGGCGACGACCTTGTCCGGCAGCATTACGCCGCGGCCTGGGCCTGCGAGCTCGCCACCACCTTCGGCAGCCCGGTGATCATGGAGGAGTTCGGGCTCAGTTCCGACTTCGCCTCCGACGAGAACGCTGCCCACTACTACCGCCAGATCCTGCACAACAGCCTGCTGGCCGGCGCGACCGGCTGGCTCGCCTGGTGCAATTCCGACTACGACGACCTGATCCACCAGGATCCCTACCGGCACCACGGTTTCGAGCTGCATTTCGGCCTCACCGACTCACGCGGCCGGCCCAAGCCCCAGCTCGCCGAGATGAAGGCGTTCGCCGACGTGCTGGCGGCGGCCGATATAGGCCGTTGCGAGCGGGCCGACTCCGAGACGGCCCTGATCGTCCCGGCCTACCTGGACACCAGCTTCCCGTTCACCGACCCTGGTGACCGCGCCTACCTGGCGCAGACACTGCACCAGTCGTATGTCGCCGCCCGGCTCGCCGACCTGGCCCCCGCCGTGACCAGGGAGAGTTCCGGCGTGGCCGCAGGTGCCCGGCTCTACCTGCTGCCCTCGGCCAAGCACCTGCTCAGCCCGACGTGCTACGACCTGGAGCGGCTCGCAAACGACGGCGCGACCGTGTACGCGTCCTACTCACCAGGGGATAACGGCAACCACCCCGGCCCCTGGTTCGCGAACCTCAACTCGCTGTTCGGGATCCAGCACCAGCTGCGCAACGGCCTGGTGGATCCGATCGAAGACCATCAGGTGACGTTCACCTTCGCCCGCGACTTCGGCACGATCACCGCCGGAGCCCGGTTGACCTTCAACGTCGCGGGCACCCCATACAGCCGGGCCTACCTGCCGGTGCGGCCCGATGGAGCGGAGGTCATCGCCGTGGACTCCCGGGGCAGGCCCGCGCTGCTGCTCCGTGCCGCGGGTACCGGCTCACTGGTGCTGTGCACTTATCCCATTGAACACATGGCCGCCATCACGCCCGGAGTCAACCCGGACGCGGCCAGCGTGCTGTACGACGCGCTCGCCGTGCACGCCGGGGTGAGCAGGCTGGTTACCGTTGACGATCCAAGGGTCGCGGCCGACATCCTGGTCCATCAGGATGGCACTCGTTTCGCCTGGCTGGTGAGCCAGGCCGCCGAGCCTGTCGCGGTAAAGCCGCAGCTCGCCGCGGGCTTGCGGCTCTGCGCCCTCGACGGCGACGCGGTCAACGGTGAGGTCAGCCTGGTTCCGTTCGGTGTGCGTGTTTTCCGTCTCGCGGGCGGGCAGGAGATCACTGGCGGGCGGTGAGGCCCGCCAGTCGCCGCACGCACCGTAGGAGCGCAGATGCCCTGGTTCGACCTGCCTCTCGCATCCCTGCGGGAACACCGCACCGCGGCCGAGGAGCCGCCCGGCCTGGACGGGTGGTGGGCGGAGCGGATGGACGAGGCGCGCGCGGCTGCCCGCCCACCCGGGGTCACCCGATATGCAACGGACGCATATGGCCCACTGCACGCCTACGACGTGGAGTTCTCCGGGGCTCGTGGCGACCGTATCCGCGGCTGGTACCTGCGCCCGGCCGGGGCCGGTGACGCCCAGCTGCCCCTCGTGGTGCAGTTCATCGGGTACGGCGGCGGACGCGGGCTCCCGGCCAGCCACTCGCTGTTCCCCTCGGTCGGCTATGCCGCCTTCGTCATGGACACCCGTGGCCAGGGCGGCCGGTGGACCGTGGGCGCTACCGGCGACCTGACGCCGGGGCCCGAGTACTCCACGGTGATGACCCGGGGTATCGCCAGCCCCGAGGACTACTACTACACCAGGCTGTACGTGGACGCGGTGCGCGCAGTCGAGACCGCCGCGGGATTCGCCGACGTGGACGACTCCAGGATCGCGGTGAGCGGCGCCAGCCAAGGCGGTGCCCTCGCGCTGGCCTCCGCCGCGCTGCTTGGCGATCGGATCACGGTCTGCCACGCCGACGTCCCGTTCCTCTGCGATATCCAGCGCGCGGTGACCCTGACAGCCTCGATGCCGTACGCGGAGGTGGCGGAATTCCTGGCTCAGCACGTGGACCTGGAGCACGTGGCCATGGACACCCTGAGCTATGTGGACTGCGCCCTGCTGGCCCGCCGGATCACCGCTGACTGCCTGGTGAGCGTGGGGTTGATGGACGACGTCTGCCCGCCGTCGACCGTGTTCGCCGCCTACAACGCGATCAACGCCACCAAAGAGATCGCGGTGTTCCAGTTCGGGGTGCACTCAGTCCCGCTGGCGCACACGGAGACTCAGCTCCGGCATCTCCGGCGGTGGTTCGCTCCGGCCTGACCAGCCTGCTCGCCTCGGCAGCGGCAACGGCCGAACCTGCCCGGGTACGGCTGGGCCTGCCGGCCAGGCGAGTCACGGCGATTGCGGCCGTTCCCGGCCCAACCAGGCGAACAATGGGAAGGCCAGCATCGGGATCTCCAGGCTGGAGTAGGCAACGCCTCCGCCCTGTGAGTTCAGGACCGAGTGG
>DAIRVB010000092.1:0-11005 GCA_036803065.1 Streptosporangiaceae bacterium | reverse complement strand
CGGCCCAGAAGATCCGCCACCCAGGAAGGCGCCAGATGCTCACCCAGAACGAAGCAGCCGGACTCAGGATCCGCCAGGTCATCGAGAACTGGGCGCTGTTCCGCGACGCTGGGAGGTGGGACGACTTCGCGACGGTCTGGCACGACGACGGCTGGATGACAGCCACCTGGTTCCAGGGGCCGGCCGCGGACTTCATCAGGGTCAGCCGCCAGGCATTCGACGCGGGCGTCAACATCCTGCACTTCCTCGGCGGCTTCAACTGCGAGGTCGCCGGGGAGCGGGCCATCGCGCAGACCAAGATGACCATCCAGCAACGGGCCCCGGTGCACGGGATCCTCGTCGACGCCACCTGCACCGGCCGCTTCTACGACTTCGTGGAGAAGCGTGACGACGTGTGGGCCATCGCCCGGCGTCAGCCGATCTACGAGAAGGACCGGCTCGACCCGGTCGACCCGGCCGCGAAGCTCACCCTTGACCAGCAGGTCCTGGCTGGCTTCCCGGAGGGGTACCGGCACCTTGGCTACCTGCAGGCCCACGCCGGGTACACGGTCAAGCACGGCCTGCCTGGACTGCGCGGCCCGGAGGTGGAACTGCTCTACCGCGAGGGCCGGGACTGGCTGGGCGGCTCGCCCCGGCCCGGGGTGCCGCTTTGACCTAGAGGTCGATCACGGTGCCCGGCGCCAGCCGGGTAACCGCCCCCCCGCCGGGACCCGTCGCCAGCGTGAGCCAGTTGCCCAGCACACCCAGCCCCCGGTCGTTGAGCAGCCCGTCATGGATCGCGTACCCGCGCTGCGGGTCCACCGCACGCGCGTAGTCGATCATCTCCGACAGCTTCAGCCAGGGCGCGTTCACGGGCACCAGCAGCGTCGCCACCGGGTCCTCGGGGATGGTCAGTGCGTCACCGGGATGGAATACCTCGCCATCGATCATGAAGCCGGTGTTCGGCACCAGCGGGATGTCCCGGTGCAGCAGCGCATGTTCCTCGCCGTACACCGCAACATCAAACCCTTCAGCAACGAAAGTGTCGCCCTGGCTGATCGCGTGAACGCGTCCGGTGAATTCCGCGAACTGGCCGGCCACCGAGGCGTTGGCCCACACCTGGAGTGCCGGGTTGGCGGCCAGTTCGGCCCGCAGGACGTCGGCGTTCAGGTGGTCGAAATGCTCGTGCGTGATCAGCACCGCGCCGGCCCTTTCGAGGGCCTCCGGGCCGGTCCACACGCCAGGGTCGAGCACCAGGACAGCACCGTCCTTCTCGAGCCTCACACAGGCATGCTCAAGCTTCGTAAGTCGCATGACATCTCCCTCGACACTCGCATTTAGGGCGGACCAGATCGCCCAGAACTGCTATGTTTTAAATCCGTAACTTTGCGGGTCTTTGCCCAGGCCCCGTTCAGAAGAAGCCCGATCAGAGGACCTAGATACTCGTGTCCGGATATCTGCTAGTGGCCCACGCGGCGCACACGGCCCATGCGTCCGGACTTGCGAAGTCTATTCCGTATCTCGTGATCCTCGTGGTTGGCATAGTGATCGGCCGCGCGACGGGCAGGCGGGCTGGCCTCAAGCACCTGGGCGAGTTCGAGTACCGTAACCGCTGGCGGGGCGTCCGGCAGACTCGCCGTTTCTGAGGTATCCCCGGCGCCATCCCCGAACGTGTGAACGGAGTCCGCGATGCCAGTCGGCAATGGCCTGCCTTCGATCGAGCACATAGTGGTCCTCATGCTCGAGAACCGGTCGTTCGACCACATGCTCGGGTTCCTGTACACCGATAACGGGAATGTCTCGCCTTTGGGACAGCCATACGAAGGCCTGACCGGAACCGAATCCAACCCGGCCAGCGCCGGGTCGCCGGTCAGCGTGTGGTGATCACCTATGACGAGCACGGTGGGTGCTTCGACCACGTGCCGCCGCCGTCCGGCGCCATCCCGCCGGACAAGGACGCGGGCGAGTTCGGCTTCGACTTCACCCGGTTCGGTGTCCGGGTGCCCACGGTGCTGGTGTGGCCCCGGCGCCGCAGGCCACCGTGACCGCGCACCTCAGCGAGGCCGACTACGCCAGCCACATCGCGGCGCACAGCTCCGTGGGCCCCAGCTAGCCGCCGTTCAGCCAGCGATAGCGGGCGGTGTCCTGGCCCGCGTAGTCCGGGTCGAGATAGATGAAGCACCGCTGGATCTTCCAGTCGCGGACCTCGAATACGTCACACCAGCGGCCGGCCGCCGACTCGGGAACGCCGGCCCGCCACGGGCCGTCCTGGTGCTCCCCGTGGCTGGTCCCCTCGCAGACGAACATGTCAGTGCCAGAGAAGATCCAGTTGAAGTGGGAGTAGTGGTGGGTGATCGACTTCAGGGTCCCGCCCACGTCCGAGAAGAGCCGGCCGATCTGCTCCTTGCCGCTGGCCAGGCCCCACTTCGGGAAGTACACCTGCGCGTCGTCGGCGAACAGGTCGAGGATGCTCCCCCCGGTCGAGGTCACCCCGCCGTTGTCGAATGCCTTGAGATACTCCACGGCCACCGACTTGCGCTGTTCATCGGTCATGGTCTCGCGGGTCAGTGCCATGATCGTGCCTCCATCCTGAGGTCGTCCGGCATCCTGAGGTCGTCCGGCCTAGCCGGACCTGGCTCGGCTAGCGGACTCTGCCCGAGCCGGTGGACAGGCGGGCGGCGAGTTCGGAGTTGATGTGCCCGGCCGCGTCGAGCAGCCGGGGCAGGAACTGCTTCTCCAGCGTCCGCATGGGTACCCGGGCCGCGTGCGCGCTGGCGTTGATGGCCGCGACCACCTTGCCGGAACTGTCCCGGATCGGCACCGCGATGGACCGTACGCCCGCCTCAAGCTCCTGGTCCACAGCGGCCCAGCCCCGGCTGCGGACCGTGCCGAGCACCTCCCGCAGGCGGTCGAGGTCAACGATGGTGTGATCGGTGAGCTTGCGGAGGGTGGCCCGGCTCAGCAGCGCCTCTCGCTCGGCATCCGGGAGGTGGGCCAGCAGGACCCGGCCCATCGAGGTTGGGTAGGGCGGCAGCCGGGTGCCCACGGTCAGCGCGATCGTCATGATCCTGTTGGCCGACGCGCGGGCCACGTAGACGATGTCGTCGCCGTCAAGGACGCTCACCGAGCACGACTCATGCAGTTCCTCGGCGAGATCCTCCAGGTGCGGCTGGGCGATCTGGGCCACGCTGAACGACGAGAGATAGGCGTAGCCCAGCGCGAGCACCCGCGGCCGGAGCGAGAACTGCCTGCCGGAACTGCCCACGTAGCCCAGTTCCTGCAGGGTCAGCAGGAACCTCCGGGCCGCCGCGCGGGTGAGCCCGGTGCGCTCGGCGACCTCGGACAGAGTCAGCGACGGCCGCTCGGAGGAGAAGCAGCGGATGACCGCCAGGCCCCGGTCGAGGGACTGGACGAAATCCGTCCGGCGCGGCCCGGTCGCTGCGGCCGGACCGGCAGCCGCGGCGCTCGATGTGTTCACATAGCGAACGATAGCGCGTTATGCCCGTCAACCGCCAGACTGGCCGGCCCAGCATCCCGCCGCAGGCCGACGGCCACGCACCAGCCTGGAGCCGGGCCGGATCAGCCGCGCGCGCCGCGCAGCGGGAGGCCCGCGGCCCGGTAGACGGCGTCAATGACGGTCATCGTCGCGACCGCGTCCTCCGGCGTGGTGATCACCGGCTCGCCGTGCAGGACGGCGGCAGCGAAGGCCCGCAACTGGTAGGTGTACGTGGCTTCGCCGCGGACGTGCTCGCGGCGGGTGTACCCGTCCGCGCTCACCGTCAGCCTGTTGTAGACCTGCGGCGAGAGGAAATTCAGCACCCGCATCACGCCACGGTCGCCGACCGCCTTGACCCCGATCTTCAGCAGCTGGCCGGACCAGAGCGAGGTGTAGATCCGGCCACTCGCGCCGCCGGGGAACCGGAAGGACGCGGTCATTGCCCGGTCCACGTCCGGGCCGTACAGCTTGGCCCTGGCCTCCACCACCTGCGGCTCGCCGGGCCCGAGCAGGCGCAGGCAGTTGATGGCGTAACAGCCGGCGTCCATGGTCGCCCCGCCCGCGAGGTCGTAGGAGTACCGGATGTCGGAGAAACGGGGCAGCGGGAAGCAGACCGACGCCTCCAGATACCGCAGCCCGCCCAGTTCCCCGCTGGCACTGCCGGCTCCGGCTCCCGGCTCCGCCGCGGCGGCCACGCTGGCTGCCGGGCCTCCCACCACGTCGCACATCCGCCGGGCGAGCGGGTGGTAGCGGTAGTGGAACGCCTCCATGACGACAAGCCCGGAGTCCTTCGCGGCCGCGGCGACCTCCTCGGCCTCCGCCGCGTTCGCGGTGAACGGCTTCTCGCACAGCACATGCTTTCCCGCCGCGATCGCCCGCAGCGTCCACTCCGCGTGCAGCGAGTTCGGCAGCGGGTTGTAGATCGCGTCGATGGCGGGATCGGCGATCAGCGCCGCGTAGGAGTCGTGCACCACAGGAATGCCGTGCTTGGCTGCAAACTGCCTGGCCCGGCCGGGATCGCGGGCGGCCACGGCGGCGATCGCCACCTCGGTGACATGGCGGGATGGCTTGATCAGGGCGGCGGGGGTGATCCGCGCGGCGCCGAGCGCCCCGATCCGCAGCCGGTTCACGATCGCACTCCCATTCCTGTGCCGGCATTCCTGTGCCGAGCCTCGACGAGCGCCCTATTCTGCCCGAGGGTCAGGGGGCGGGGGTACGGCGGCTTGCCACCTCGTACAGCGCGATGCCGGCCGCCACGCCGGCGTTGAGGGACTCGGTCGCCGCCGTGACCGGGATCCTGGCCAGCAGGTCGCAACGCTGGGCGACGAGCCTGGACAGCCCGCGCCCCTCCGAGCCGATGACCAGCACCAGCGGCCCGTCCGCGACATCGAGACCGCTGATCGGGGCTGGCCCTGCCGCGTCGAGTCCCACCACGAACAGGCCCGCCTCCTGGTAGGAGGTGAGGGCCCGGACCAGGTTGGGCGCCTCGGCCACTGGCACCCGGGCCAGCGCACCCGCGGACGCCTTCCAGGAGCCGGCGCTCACCCTCGCCGAGCGCCGGCCGGGGATGAGCACCCCGTGCCCGCCGAACGCCGCCACGGACCGCACTATGGCGCCCAGGTTCCGGGGATCGGTGACGCCGTCAAGGGCCACGATCAACGGTGCCTGCCCGGCGGCGCGGGCCCGGTCGACCAGGTCGTCGGCGTGCGCGTAGTCATAAGGGCGGATCCGCAGCGCCAGGCCCTGGTGGACCGCTCCGCCGGTCAGCCGGTCGAGTTCCGGCCGGCCCGCCTCGATCATCGGGATTCCCGCGTCGGCCGCCAGCCGGATCACCTCGCGGACCCGCTCGTCGGTGTCCATCCGCGGCCCTGCGTACAAGGCAGTGGCCGGCACCCGGGCACGCAGCGATTCGAGCACGGAGTTGCGCCCGGCGACCACTTCAGGGGCGTCACCTGCACCGCGCGGCCGGCCGACCGGAGCCCGGTCACCGAAAGTCCTGGGCCCGTACCCGCCGTCAGAAACCCTTCCAGCAGAGCGATTCTCAGCGTTCCCCGGCCGGCGCGCACCCTGGCCGTCGTCACGCGACTCGCTACGGGCGCCGTCACGGGATGCGGCCGCCGCGCGGCGCTGGGCCGGGTGGCCCGGCCGCTGGTAGGCCGGCGGCGTCGGGCCCTTGCCCTCCAGGCGGCGCTTGCCGTACCCGCCGGTGCCAGGACGGGGTTTCCCGGACTTGGTCCGCCCACCCCGGCCCGCTGCCCCGGTTGATCCGCCGCGGCTCATCGCTTCAGCTCCCATCGCGGGCCATTCGGGGTGTCCTCGATGACCACACCGGCCGCGTGCAGATCATCCCTGATCCTGTCCGCGGTGGCGTAGTCCCCTCGCTCCCGGGCCGCTTGCCGCTGCGCCAGGGCGACGCTGACCAGCGCGCTGACGACCTGCTGCAGGTCGTCTTCCGGCCCGCGGGACGCCCACGGCTCGGCGAGCGGGTCGAGGCCGAGCACGTCCAGCATGGCCCTGACCTCGGCCAGCCGAATGGCCACCCTGGTGAGGTCGGCCGCCGCCAGCGCGTTGTTGCCGTCTCGGACCGCGTCGTGCACGGCGGCGAGTGCCAGCGGCACGCCGAGGTCGTCGTCGAGCGCGGCGCAGAAGGCCGCCGGCAGCCCCGCGGCTGTGGCCGGATCTGCCGCGGCGAGGTCCCCCGGGCCGGTGACCTCGACGCCATGGCCATCCGCGCCAGCGCCGTCCTCGCCAGCGACCGCCGCTCCGACGACCGCCACGTCCGGGAACGTTGGGTCCGCTACCTCGGCGGCGCGGGTGATGAAGCCTTCGATCCGGCGGTACGCGGCGCCCGCCTCGGCCAGGGCGTCCGGAGAGTACTCGATTCCTGACCGGTAGTGCGCCTGGCCCAGGTAGTACCGCAGTTCGACCGGGCGGACCTGGGTGACCATCACGTCTACGAGCAGCGAGTTGCCCAGCGACTTGCTCATCTTCTCCCCGGCCACCCCGACCAGGCCGTTGTGCAGCCAGTACCGGGCGAACCCGTCGCCCGCCGCCCTGGACTGGGCCAGCTCGTTCTCGTGGTGCGGGAAGACCAGGTCCAGGCCGCCGCCGTGGATGTCGAAGGCCGGGCCTAGGTACTTGGTGGCCATGGCGGAGCATTCCAGGTGCCATCCGGGGCGTCCGGGTCCCCACGGGGTGTCCCAGACGGGCTCACCCGGCTTCGCGGCTTTCCAGAGGGCGAAGTCGCGCGGGTCCCGTTTGGCATCGTTGGTTTCTGTGTCGTCGGCGGGGCGCATGTGCTCGGGCCGCTGGCCGGACAGCGCGCCGTAGTCCGGATACGAGCTGACGTCGAAGTACACGCCGCCGCCGGCCGGGTACGCGTAGCCGCCCTCGATCAGCCGCCGCATGAGGATGATCATTTCGGGGACGTGCCCGGTCGCCCGTGGTTCCACGTCGGGAGGCAGGCAGCCGAGCGCGTCGTAGGCCCGACTGAACGCACGTTCGTTGCGCTGAGCCACGAGCCACCAGGGCACTTCCTCGCCCGTGGCGACTCGTATGATCTTGTCGTCGATGTCGGTGACGTTCCGGCAGAACGTGGTCTGGTACCCGCTGACCCTCAGCCAGCGGACGAGGATGTCGAAACTGACTCCGGACCGGACATGCCCGATGTGCGGAGGCGCCTGCACCGTGGCGCCGCACAAATAGAGTGCGGCCTTCCCGGGAACGACCGGGAAGAACTCGCGCACAGTGCGCGCGGCGGTGTCATAGAGGCGGAGCGTCACGCAGCAAAGGGTACGGGATGGTGCGGACGGCCACGTCGGGCTCAGCCTGGTAGGGGTGCGCGACACGAATGTAGGGGTCCCGCATTCGGGCTGGTTATGATGGGAGTCTGGTTGTCACATGACCAGTATGTACGCGGCGTATAGCGGGTCGGCGACTCTCGCGAACCATGATCGAGCCGACCGTCCCGGCTCGCGAGGTTGGCTTGCTCGGCGGCATCCGCAGCGGGCGACACGGGCCCGTATTCGGGCAAATGCTGCCGGGCGAGATGACCGCTGTCGCCGTTCACCCCGATGCCGGTACATCGACGGTGATTGCGACGAGCTCAGCTTCCCGTGCCGCCTTCCGTGCCGCCTCGTCGAAGTCCGGCGCGATGCAGGCGTAGAGCGTCCGGCCGTCGGAGCCGCCGAGTGCGCACGCGTAAGCGGGCATCCTCAACCGCAGCTCGTCGGTCACGGTGCCGCCCTCAACGACCCGGATCAGGCGAGCGCCGGTGGCGTCGGCGATCCACATCGCGTCCTCGGCGTCCAGGCAGGCGCCGTCGCCGCCGACGTTCAAAGCGCCCAGCGCCGCCGCGAGAGAGCGGTCGGCGGGCAGCGGCCCGAATTCGGCCCACACACGACGGTTGGTGAGCCGGCCGTCCTTAGTGATGTCGAAGGCGCTGACTCGGTTGCCGAAAGTCTCGGTGACGAGCAGGACATGCTCAGGGGTGATGGCACTGCCGTTGGGGAACCACAGATCGTCGGCGACCTCGGTCACGGTGCCGTCGGGATCGACGCGGTGCAACGCCGCCGGCTCGACCGGGGCTCCACCCATGAGATCGAAGCCGAAGTTGCCGACGTACGCGCGACCGTCGGCGTCTACGGACATGTCGTTCAGATGCCCGGTGGCGTAGCTGGTCAAATCGGCATGGACAACCAAGGTGCCATCGGGCTCGCGCCGCATGACCTTGCGGTCGCGCATGGACACGATCAGCAGCCGCCCGTCCGGCAACCAGCCCAGACCGGACGGTTGCTGCGGCACCTCGGCCTCCACCCGCAGGTCAGCGCCGTCCTCGCGCGCCGAGTAGACGACGGCCGCGTAGAAGTCGGAGAACCAGATGCGCTCGTCCCGCCAGCGCGGCGCCTCCAAGAACGCGTGCCCGCTGGCCACGACCGTCGATGCGTCAGTCACGAGAGCCCTTCCTGGAATCGGTGTAGCGAAAGCACGCGGCCATGGCCTGCCCGGCGCTGGACGCAAGAGTCGTCACAGCGAAATGCCGCCGTCGACGGGCAAACCCATGCCGGTGATGTAGGCGGCCTCGTCGGAAGCCATGAAGGCGACGGTTGCCGCCATCTCGGCCGCCTCGGCGAAGCGGCCCATCGGCGTGGCCGCGGTGAGCTCCGCCTTCTTCTGGGCGGGAATCGACGAGGTCATCCGAGTCTCGGCGTTGGGGCGAGATCGCGTTCACGGTGATGCCGAAGCGCGCCAGTTCCTTCGCCGTGGCCTTGGTGAAGCCGATAATCCCTGCTTTGGCCATCGCGTACTTCGCCTGGCCGATATTGCCGCGCAGCCCGCTGTAGGACGTCACATTGACGCTTCGACCGGTGCCTTGCCGCCGCAGCAGCGGTACGACAGCGCGAGTGAACCGGACACCGCACGTTGCCCATCACGACAATCCAGTCGTGCCGTCAGACACGGATCCAGCCTGGTTCGACGCGTCGGCCAGCAGCGAGGTTCGAGCCCGCGATCGGGCCAGCAGCCGGTCGATCGCCTGGCGCAGTCCGGGGGCGTCGATGCCCAGGACGACCACGAGCAGCCCGGCGTAGAGCAACTGCGTGGCGTAGTCGGGCAACGAGGTGATTGCCGCGACCTGGGCGAGTAGCGCAACCGACAGTGCCCCGGCGAGCAAACCGAACGGGAGCCCGCGGCCCCCGGTGAGCGACACACCGCCCAGCAGAGCGGCCACCACGGCGAGCACCAGTGGCTGCAGTCCCGGGTCGGGATTGGCCGAGGCGTAGCTGTAGCTGAGCAACGCGCCGGCGAGCGCGGCCAGTGTTCCGGAAACGGTGAACAAGCCCACCAGGTTGCGATCGACGCGGACGCCGGCGACCCGGCTGGCCCGACGATCGCCGCCGATGGCGCGCAGCTCACGACCGATCTTGGTGAGCCCAAGCACGAGCGCCGCGGCAACGAACGCGGCCAAGGTGATCAGGCTGCGCGGCGAGAACACTGTGACGACGGTCTTGTCGACCCAGAACGTCGCGCCGGGATTGGTGTAGGTCTTGCTGAGACCACCAGACAGCGCGCTGGTGAGTCCTAGCAGCGCGATGTACGTGGCGAGGGTGACCGGCAGCGATGGGATCTTGAGTTTCGCGATCAGGCCGCCCTGGATGGCGCCGATCGCGGCACCGACCGCCACTGCGGC
Organism: Streptosporangiaceae bacterium; assembly: GCA_036803065.1. GTDB lineage: Bacteria > Actinomycetota > Actinomycetes > Streptosporangiales > Streptosporangiaceae > JAWWPY01. The sequence goes on along the minus strand of DAIRVB010000092.1, from coordinate 1,343 downwards.
TGCGACGCCGAGCAGCGCCGACGACTGGCCGGTCTCGACCGCAACCATCCCGCCGAGCGCGTACGTCCCCACGACTGACAAGTCGAACTCTCCGGCGATCATGGTGATGCCAAGACCCAGCGTCAGCAGGCCGAGTGGCGCGAATCCCTGCAGGGCGTTGTAAACGTCGAATCGAGTGAGGTCGGCCCCAGTGACCGGTGGAGCACAGATGAAGATGGCGACGACGACGACCAGCGAGACGGCCGGCACCAAGGTCTCCGGGCGAGTGAGCAGCCGACGCATCACCGTCGCCCCCTGCTCGAGCTCAGGTGAACGACGATCACGACGAACAGGACGAGGATCCCTTTCACCAACAGCTGCTGCCCGGTGGAAAATCCGCGCAGCAGCAAGAGGTCGGAGATCAACGCGATGAGCACCACGCCGCAGAGCGTCCGCAGCGCCGACCCCTTGCCTCCGGCGATGGCGGTGCCTCCGACGAGCACCGCCGCGGTCGCGTCGAGGGTGAGCGTGCCGCTCAACGACGAGGTCGCGCTCATGTTGAAGGAGGCCAAGAAGATGCCGGAGACGGCGATGCAGACGCCGAACAGCGCCCAGGCGACCGCGGTAACACGGCCGACCGGCAATCCGGCGGCTCGGGCCGCTGCCGAATTCTCGCCGATGAGATACATCTGCCGGCCAGCAGTCGTGCGGCGCAGGACCCACTGTGCCACCAGCGCGACCCCGGCTAGGACGTACACGGCGACGGGCACCCCGAGCGGTGTCGCGTTGAGCGAGGAGTAGGCCTTCACCTTCGGATAAATTGTCGATCCGCCGCTGATCCAGGTCGCGAGGCCGCCGACAGCGAACCCGCTGGCGATGGTCAACACGATCGGGTTGGCGCTCCAGTACCCGACTGCCGCCCCTTGCACCGCGGTCAGGCCGAGACCGGCCAGCACAGCAAGCACGATTGCTACGCCAAGACCGAGTTGTTGGGTGGAAAGGAAGACCATCGCCGCGACGGTTGCCGTCTGCGCGATGGCAAGGGAAACCGCCGAGCCGACGATCATGATCAGCGTGGCACCGACCGCGGTGATGCCGACGGTCGCGGCGGAGGCCAGGATTGCTCGGGCGTTGTCCAGGCTGAAGAACCGACTGGTGGTGGCTCCAGTGATCACCACTGCGACGACCACCGCGGCGATGATCACCTCGAGCAGACCGATCTGCCCGACCCGGAGTGAGGAACTACCGTGCGCGGGCTCGGTCGCTCCGGTTCGGCGGGTGCCTGGGGCGGTCGGCCCGCCGACCTGTCCCGACGAGGGCAGCGGCGCCGGGCCGCTGTGCGCCGCGTCCGAGCGGTGGTCGTT
>DAIRVB010000091.1:0-11030 GCA_036803065.1 Streptosporangiaceae bacterium | reverse complement strand
GGGGTGAACCCCGTGAAATTCGTCAGCCGGTCGCTTCGCCTGAAGGTCAGCCTGGGGGTTGGCCTGGTCCTGATCCTCTTGCTGGCGCCCTTCAATTGGCTGCAATATCGCTGGCAGCGCCGAGTGGCCATCGCCGACCTGAGCCAGTTGGCGGCCACGTCCGGCGCAGTGGTCGAGCACAGCCTGGAAGGGGCGATGCTGAGTAATAACCGCCCGGCCATCCAGACCATCATCGACAGCGTTGCCCAGGCCCCGGACGTGCGCGCGGTCTATCTGCTGAACACGAAGGCCGTCGTCGCGGCTTCTCCGGGCGGCAAGTTCAATGGGCAGCAACTGGACCAGCGCAGCGGCGTTTGTCGCGGCTGCCACCAGTTCCCGCCTGAGAGCCGGCCGCTCAGCGTGGTGGAGACCGGCGCCGCCGGCCAGCAGGTGTTCCGCACCATGACGCCCATCGCCAACCGGCCGGCCTGCGAGGGCTGCCATGCAGCCCAGGACCGCCTCAACGGCGTGCTGTACGTGGACTTCTCGATGGCCGGCCTCGACGATCGGCTGGAGCGGGGATTGCGGACCGTCTTGCTGGCGTCCGCGGCGCTCATCGTGCTGGCGGGTCTGGCGATCTATGCCCTGCTGAGCTGGCTGGTCATCACGCCGATGGAGCAGGTGGCCCGTGCCCTGCACCGCTTCGGCCGGGGCGAGCGAGCGGCCCGCGCTCTCGTGCGCTCCGAGGACGAGGTGGGCATGCTGGGCGGCGGCTTCAACGAGATGGCTAGCACCATCCAGGCCCAGGAGGTGTGCGCCGAACAACTCTACGCCGAGCTCGAGGCCCGGGACGCCGTGCGCCGCCAGTTGCTGGGCAGGCTGACGACCGCCCACGAAGAGGAGCGCCGCTATCTCGCCCGCGAGCTGCACGACGAGCTGGGCCAGCTGCTGACCGGGCTGAGCCTGCATCTGAAGCTGGCCCGGCAGGCCTGCCCCGACGACATGGCGAAGGCCACCGACCACCTGAACCGGGCCAGCGCGCTCATCGGGGAGACGATCGAGCAATCGCATCGCCTGATCACCGATCTGCGCCCGCCGGTGCTGGACGACTACGGGCTGATCCCGGCCTTGCGCGAGGAGCTGGAACACCGCCTGGCGCCCGTGGGCGTCGCCGCCAGGCTGGACGCCGGTGGCCACCCGGCCGCGCTGCCGCCGGAGATCGCCACCGCGGCTTTCCGCATCGCGCAGGAAGCGATCACCAACGTGATCCGGCATGCCAACGCCCGCCAGGTGGACGTCGCCGTGCAACAGACGGCCACCGGCTTGACGGTCACGATCGACGACGACGGCGTGGGCCTGCCGGATGAGGAGCCGGCCCGCGTGCCGGACGCGCAAGGCGCGCTGGGCATCCTGGGGATGCAGGAGCGCGCCGACGCCCTGGGCGGGTGCCTGGAAGTCACCCGCCGGTCGCCGTGCGGCACGCGGGTGAAGCTTTGGTTACCACTCGACGGAGGTGCGCGATGAGTCCCATTCGTGTTCTGTTGGCCGAGGACCATAACGTGGTGCGCGAGGGCCTGCGGCTGCTGCTGAATGCCCAGCCTGATATGCAGGTGGTCGGCGAGGCGACGGATGGCCGCCAGGCGGTGGTGATGGCGCGCGAGACCTGCCCTAACGTGGCCGTGCTGGATATCTCGATGCCCGACCTGGATGGGCTACAGGCTGCGAGCCTGATCCGCCGCGACTGCCCGGATGTGCAGGTGCTGATCCTGACCATGCACGAGAGCGACACGTATTTCTTCCGGGCGATCGAGGCCGGCGCGTCCGGCTACCTGCTCAAGAAGGCCGCCAGCGAAGACCTGATCAACGCCGTGCGCGCCGTGGCGCAAGGCGAGGCTTTTTTCTATCCCCCCCTGGCCCGCCGGCTGCTGGAGGGCTATCTGAAGCACGGCAAGGCCAGCGTTCCTGCCGGCCCCACGGCGTACGAGGAGCTCTCCGAGCGCGAACGGGAGGTGATGCTCCTGCTGGTGCACGGGCTGACCAACCAGGAGATTTCCGAGAAGCTCGTCGTCAGCTCCAGCACCGTCCAGACCCACCGCAGCCACATCCTCCAGAAGCTGGGCCTCGAGACCACCGTCGACCTTGTCCGCTATGCCATCCGCCACGGCCTGATCGAAGCGTAGCGCAGCGCCCCATCACGCAAACCACTAGCAGAATCATATTCGCCTGGCCCACGGTTCATAGTTTACACGATACGCAGCCGCCCCGACAGCCTATACAATGATGTAGATCGCAGCACCAGACACCGCTGGCGCTGCCGGCTCGCCCGATGTTCTTCATGCGTTGGTGCGGCGGAAGGATTGAGACCGTGGTAGGCGTCTATCTCATTTTCCGGAACCGGCTGTTCGGGGATGCTGTGCGCGCGATCCTGGCTACCCATCCCGAGATCAGGCTGCTAGGGGCATCCGACCGGTCGCCTGTGGCTGCGACTGAAATCGCCTCACTAACGCCCAACGTCATTCTGCTTGAAGAAGTTGACGGCGGTGCCTCCGCCGCCGACGTGCAGAGCATCCTGACCAGCCCCACTCCGTGCCGGCTGATCACGCTGCGCCTGGACCACGACGGGATGCACGTCTGGACCGGGACCTGGCGGCAGACCGTCAGCCCCCGTGACCTGGTGGAGGCGATCACGACTGCGAGGGAGGATACGCAATGACCGGATATCTACGCACCCTGGCCTGGGGCGGCCTGGGCGCGTTGGTCGGGCTCTTGCTGTTCGGATTTCGCCCGGTGGCCTACGCTTTGCCCGAATATGCGACACGCACCGGCGAATCGTGCGCCACCTGCCACGTCAACCCGGCGGGCGGCGGCGCGCGCACCGTGCGCGGGTCGCTGTGGGTCGCGGCCGGCAAGCCCGACAAGGTGCCGCCCCTGCCCGGCGCCGAAGCGGCGGCGAACGGGAGCGCGCCCGGCGCGGCGAGTGCAGCGGCGTCCGCCGGGCCGGCCCTCTACTCCCAGTTCGGCTGCGCCGGCTGTCACGGCGGCAGCGGCGAGGGCGGCGCCGGTCCTGCGCTGAACGGCCATGAGTTGCCGGCCGCGAGGGTGAGCGACGTCATCCGCAACGGGCGGGGCAACATGCTCGCCTTCAAGGCCGCTACGCTGTCCGATGCCGACCTGGCCGCGCTCGTCGCGTACGTGCAGGCCATCGGGCGCGGTGAGATACCGGCCGGGGCGCAAGACGGACCACGTCCCACTGCCCCGGCGCAGGCGGTGTGCAGCGCGGCGGGCGCCGCGCCGGTCGTGGGAAGCTGCGGCGGAAACTGAGGGACAGCCGATGCGTAAGATATCGCGACGTGACCTTCTGAAAGGCGCCGGCGGGCTGGCGGTCGGCGCCGCCTTGACGACCGCCATGAGCCGGCCTGGCCAGAGCCTGGAGCAGGTGCACGCGCCGGCCAGCCGGCGCCGCAGCGCCGCCGGCGCGGCCCCGGCCCAGGAGAGCATCGTCCCCACGGTTTGCCTGATGTGCCCCGCCGGCTGCGGCATGAACGGCCGAGTGGTCGACGGCAAACTGGTGAAGCTGGAAGGCAACCCGATGCACCCGGTCAACCAGGGCGTGTTGTGTCCCAAAGGGCAGGCGGCCACCGAGCTGCTCTACAACCCGGACCGTGTGCCGGGACCGCTGCGCCGCAGTGGGGCGCGCGGCGCGGGCGACTGGGAGCCTATCCCCTGGGAGAGCGCGCTGTCGCTGGTCGCGCAGCGGCTGGCCCGCCTGCGCCAGGACGGTCACCCCGAGCGCTTTGCCTTCCTGTACGGAGAGACGCGCGGCCAGATGCGTGACCTAGTCACGCGCTTTACGCATGCGCTCGGCTCGCCCAATGCGGTGTCCCACGACAGCCTGAACGTCGAGGCCGGCAAGCTGGCGAACCTGCTCACGCAGGGCATCTACGACTGCCTGTCCTACGACCTGGAGAACACGGCCTACCTGCTCTCGTTCGGCCCCGGCCTGCTCGAAGCCGGCCGCGCGGTCCAGCGCTTCATCACCGGCTACGCGTACATGCGGCGCGGGCGGCCGCAGCGCGGGAAAGTGGTCGTCGCGGACTCGCGCCAGGGCATCGGCGGCGCCAAGGCCGACGAATGGCTGCCAATCGTGCCGGGCACCGAGGGCGCGCTGGCCCTGGGCATGGCCAACGTCATCATCTCCTCCGGGCTGGCCGACGCCGACTTCGTCCAAAACTATGCCTTCGGCTACGAGGACTGGCAGGACCAGACCGGCGCCAAACACAAAGGCTTCAAGTCGCTGGTGCTCGAGAAATATGATTTGAAGACCGTCGCGGCGCTCACCGGCCTGAGCACCGGCACCATTGCCCGCCTGGCCGGCGAGTTCGCCGCCAACCGGCCGGCGCTGGCAGTGATCCCCGCCGAGAACGCGCTGCTGACGGGCGGCGCCGGCGGCCTGTACACCGCGATGGCGGTCCACTGCCTCAACGCGCTGGTCGGCAGCATCGAGACGCCCGGCGGCGTGCAGGTGCAGCGCTACCCGGCTTGCCCCGGCTGGCCCGCCCTGCCCCCCGATCCGCTGGCCGAAGGCGGGCGCCGGGCCGAGCGGGTGGACGGCGCCGGGACGCTCTTCCCACTGGCCCGCCACGCGTACCAGGCCGTCCCCGACCGCATCCGCGCTGGCTACCCCGTCGACGTGCTCTTCCTGTACGACGCCGATCCTATGTTCGAGTCGCCCAACGGCCCGGCGCGCTGGGCACAAGCCTTCGACAAGGTGGACATGATCGTCTCCTTCAGCTCGTTCCTGGACGACACGGCTCAGTACGCAGACCTGATCCTGCCCGACCACACCTTCCTCGAACGCTGGCAGGATGACTTCGTGGAAGGGGTGGGCTACTCCGGCGTGGCCCTCCGCCAACCGGTTGTCGCTCCCGTGCACGACACGCGCAACGCCGGCGACGTGCTCATCGAGCTGGCCCATCGCGTTGGCGGCTGGATGGGGACGGCCTTCCCCTGGACGGATTTTCCCACGCTCCTCAAGGAACAATTGAAGGATGTCGGCGCCAGTTGGGAGACGCTGACCAAGCTCGGGGTGTGGGCCGTGCCACCGTACACCTTCGCCCCGCGCGGCAGCGCGACCTGGGTCAAGGAGGTGGTCGGGCGCGACCGCCAGGGCGCCCCGCGCGACGGCTATTTCGACTTTTTCAGTCGCGAGCTGCAGTGCCTGCTGGGGGACGCCAGCGAGGCCACCTTGCAGCGCCTGGGCATCCAGGCGCGCGGCGACGAGGTCTTCTTGCCACACTACGAGCCGGTGCACTATCACGGCGAAGAGGCGGACTACCCCTTCCATCTGAACGTGGTGACGCTGATGAGCCTTGGGTCATACGGCGCCAACGCCAACCTGCCTTCGCTGCAGGAGATCAGCGGCATGGTGGTCGGCGAAACCTGGGACAGCTGGCTGGAGATGAACCCGACTTCCGCCCGCCGGCTGGGTCTCGCCGATCGCGCCCCGGTCTGGGTGGAGAGCCCGTTCGGCAAGGTGAAAACCAAAGTGCGCCTGGTGGCGGGGACCCGCCCGGATGTGGTGAGCCTGCCCTACAACCAGGGACACCGGGCGCTGGGCCGCTGGGCCAGGGGGCGCGGCGTGAACGGGCTGACGCTGATGGGTCCGGATTCGGAGCCGCTGGCCGGCCTGCCGGCGTTCGCCAATACGCGGGTGCGCGTCTACGCGGCGTAGCACCTTGGAGAGGGACGATAACGATGCCACGATGGGCCATGGTGATTGACCTGGACAAATGCGTCGCCTGCCAGGCTTGCAGCATCGCCTGCCGGCAGGAGAACAACACCCCGGCGGTCTCACCGGAGCGGGCGGCCGAGGGCCGGGCCATCCGCTGGAACGACGTCATCCGGGCCGACCTGAACAACCCGGAGGCGGAAGGCGCATATCCCAACGTCAAGCCGCGCTACGTGCCCCGCCCGTGCATGCACTGCTCGAATCCGGCCTGCGTCAAAGTTTGCCCGGTGCAGGCCACCTACCGGGACGAGGACGGGTTGGTGCGGGTGAACTACAATCGCTGCATCGGCTGCCGGTTCTGCACGGTGGCCTGCCCGTACGGCGTGCGCTACTTCAATTGGGAGGCGCCCTCCTGGGATCCGGAGATGGCGCAGCACCTCAACCCCGACTTCGTCTCCGAAGGCGGCAGTCTGGAAGGGCCGGCGGTGCGGCCCAAGGGCGTGGTGGAGAAGTGCACCTTCTGCATCCACCGCCTGCGCAAGGCGCAGGCCCGGGCCAGCCTTGAGAACCGCCCGTTCCGCGCCGACGAGTACGTGCCCGCCTGCGTCGAGACTTGCACGGCCCGGGCGCGCTTCTTCGGCGACCTTTCCGACCCGGAAAGCACGGTGAGCAAGCTGGCCAGCAGCGGGCGGGCCTTCCGCCTGCAGGAAGAGGCCGGCACTCACCCCAATGTGATCTATCTGCGCGAGGGGTGAGAGAATGCTGAAAGTCGATCCACAGGACAAAGCTCGCCTGATCGATCCGCTGTTCAAAGCGGGACCCTCCTTCTGGCTGACGGCCGCCGCGCTGGGCGGGGTCCTGGCCTGGGGCGTCAAGATGTACCTCCGCCAGATGGACCTGGGCCTGGTCACGACCGGCATGGGCCGCCCGGCCTACTGGGGCATCTACATCGTCAACTTCATCTTCCTCATCGGCGTCAGCATGGCAGGCACCGTGGTCACCGCCGTCCTTCAACTGACGGGCGTCAACTGGCGCCGGCCGATCACGCGCATCGCCGAAGCGACGACTGTCGCCGGCCTGCTGGTCGCCGGGGTGCAGATCATGGTCGATATGGGGCGCCCCGACCGCCTGCTGTCGCTGCTCGTCTACGGCCGCCTCCAGTCACCCCTGCTGTGGGACGTGGCTTCGCTGACTCTCTATCTCCTGGTTAGCATGTTCGCGCTCTACATCTCGCTGATACCCGACCTGGGCATCGTGCGCGACAACCTGCCCCAGCATGTGCCGGGGTGGCGCCGGCTGCTCTACACCAGCCTGGCGCTGGGCTGGCGTGGCAACCGCGAGCAGTGGCTCAGGCTCCAGCGCCTGGTCCGCATCGTCTCGATCCTGGCCATCCCCACCGGGGTCTCGCTGCACACCGTCACCGCCTGGATCCTGTCCACCACGCTCCAGCCCGGCTGGCATTCCACGATCCTGGCTCCGTATTTCGTGGTCGGCGCCATCTTCTCCGGCATCGCGCTGCTCTTTATCCTGGTGACGATCGTGCGCCAGATCTCGGGGGTGCGCTTCTACATCGACGAGCGCCACTACCGCAAGCTGGGTTGGCTCTTCATCACGATGAGCCTGGTCTGGCTCTACTTCACCTACACCGAACACCTTACCATGCTGGCAGGGCAGGACGCGGTGGAGTGGCCGGTGCTCGCCAGCAAGCTGTGGGGGGCCGATGCGCCGCTCTTCTGGGCCATGCTGGCGCTGATGCTGCTGGCCATCCTCGTCCTGACGCTCCCGGTGCTGCTGCCGGCCCGCCTCGAACGCGCGCGCTTCTTCCGTCCGCGCGTGACGGCAGCCAGCGCCACCTCGGCCGGCGTCGCCTTCACGCTGGTCGGTCTACCGCAGGTGCTGCCGGTCGCCGCGGGCCTGGGCATCACGAACCTGCGCCCGGGCCTGTTGCTTGCCGCCCTCGCGCTGACGGTCACCGCCGCGATCAGCGCGCTGGCCTGGCTCAAGGCCCACGTCGAGGCCCATATCGTGATCGCCTCGGTGGCCGTCGTGGCCGGCATGTGGCTCGAACGCTGGAACATCATCATCCCGACGCTGACGCACCCACGGATGATCGCCTGGGCCAGTTACACGCCCACTGCCACCGAATGGTCGCTGACCGCGGCTTCGTTCGCCCTCTTCATGCTCCTGATGCTGATCTTTTTCAAGCTCTTTCCGGCGGTCTCTTTGTGGGAAGTGGAGGAGGGCCGGGTCGTGGACACGGCGCAGTCCCGGCTCGAGATCCCGCTGCCGCCCCAATCCTCGACGTCCATAGGGTCCTACCCGGCCATGCCCAGGAGATAACCATGAACTTCCCGCAGGACAATCCCATCTTCCAGTTTCTGTACTGGCTGGTCAACACACCCGGTCTGGGCGGCGTGGCCGTGGTGGCCATCGTCGCCACGGCCCTGGGCAGCTTTGCCGCGGCCCTGCGCTGGGTCGTGCGCGGCGGGCAGGCCGACGAACCCATCACTTACGCCTATCCGACGTCGGCCCTGCACGATCACAAGTAGAGGAGAGGAAGCTCCTACAAACTGCTAAGAACAAAGGATATCGAGGAATGCCATCATCTACCCACCGCACTTTGCTGCTCGCTCCCGCCTTGATCCTGCTCGCCGCGCTGGCCCTCTTCGTCGCGGCTTGCGCCGGCCCCGGCACGGCGGTGCCCGCCGCCGGACCCCCGGGCGCGCCGGGCCAGCTGGGCCCGCAAGGTGTGCCGGGCCCGCAAGGTCCCGCTGGCAAGCCGGGCGAGGCCTTCGCGGTCCCCGGCGACGGACTGAAGGTGACGATCACCGGCGTTGACCTGCCCGCCGGTGGCAAGCCCGTCGTCACGCTGACGCTGAGCGATGCGGCCGGGCGCCCGCTCACCAACAAGATGCTGGAAGGCTACGGCTTCACCATCGCCCAGGTGGTGGACCAGGCCACCAACCTGACCCGGTACCAGAACCTGCTGGTGCATCCGGTGAAGGGCCAGCCCTACACCCTGGGCGGCAAGAGCGTGCCGCCCGCCCAGGCCAGCGCCACCCAGCCGTTCGCCGATAGCGGCGGCACGTGGACGGTGAAGGACAACGGGACATACACCTACGCCTTCACCAACACCCTGACCTCGGCGCCCGACCCGGCGCTGACCACCGTCGTGGGCGTCTACGCCTACAAGGACAACCAGGCCTCGGTTGCCAACTACCTGTACACCTTCGTGCCCGCCGGTGGAGCCCCCAAGGTCACTCGTGAGGTCGTCTCCACGGCCGCCTGCCAGACCTGCCACAACCCCCTGCAGGCGCATGGTGGCAGCCGGCGGGAGACAGGGCTGTGCGTGACCTGCCACACCAACCAGCTCGTGGACCCCGAGACCGGCAACAGCCTCGAGTTCCAGGTCATGGTCCACCGCCTGCACTCCGGTGCGCAGCTCCCCAGCGTGGTCGCCGGCAAGCCCTACCAGATCGTGGGCCACGGCCAGAGTGTGTCCGACTTCTCGACGGCGACCTGGCCGCAGGATACGCGCAACTGCACGACCTGCCACTCCGGCGGCGCGCAGAGCGACAACTACAAGACCGCGCCCAACATCGCGGCCTGCACCTCTTGCCACGACGACGTCAACCTGGCGACCGGCGACAACCACCCGGGCGGGCAGCAGGCCGACGGCAGTTGCAGCACCTGCCACAAGCCCGACGGCGCGGAGTTCGACAGCTCGGTCACCGGCGCGCACACCATCCCGCTCAAGTCCACGCAGATCAAGAAGCTGAAGCTGGAGATCGTCAGCGTGGACGGCGCGGCGCCGGGCAAGTCGCCCAGCGTGACCTTTAAGGCCAGCGACGACGGCGGCAAGGTCTTCGCCCCGGGCGACCTGGACTATCTCGCCCTGACCGTCTCCGGGCCGACCAGCGATTACGCCAACCGCTTCGCGGAGACCGTCTTCCGCAAGACGACCAAACTGCCGCCTGTCGTCAAGGACGCGGGCAACGGCGCCTTCACCTACACCTTCACGGAGACGCTTCCCATCAGCGCCACCGGGACCTATGCGGTGGGCATGGAAGGCTACCTGCTGGAGACCATCAACGGCGTCAAGGACCCCGTGCGGGTGGCAGCCTTCAACCCGGTCAGCTACTTCTCCCTCGACGGCAGCGAGCCTAAGCCGGCGGTAGTGGCTGTGGACCGCAAGCTGTGCAATGCCTGCCACGGGGATCTGTCCGCCCACGGCACTAACCGCCAGAACCCCGAGTATTGCGTGCTGTGCCATAACCCGGCCGCCTCGGACATCGCGTATCGCCCTGCGCAGGCGCTGCCGGCGACCAGTCTTGACTTCCGCGAGTTGATCCATCGCCTGCACCGGGGCGGGGACGCCACAACGCCGCTGTCAGTCTATGGGTCCAGTGGGAAGCCCGCCAGTTTCGCTGACGCGGTTTTCCCAGGCAACCTGGCGGACTGCCAGACCTGCCACGTGGCGGGCTCGTACGGCCTGCCTCTGGCGGCCGGCCGCGGGCCGACAACGATCAGTCAGGCGGGGAAGATGGTCTCGACCACCCCGCCCATCCGCGCGCTATGCACCAGTTGCCACGACACCGGCGCGGTGGCAGGGCACGCGGAACTACAGACCACTTCCCGCAACGTGGAGACCTGCGAAGTCTGCCACGGGCCGGGCAAGGAGTTTTCGGTGACGAAGGTCCATCAGTAGAGGGGCTCCGCTCGCCGGAGCCTCGAAGGAGGATTGAGCAATGAGCAGGCTGGTCGTGTTCACTTTCGACACTATGAGGGATGCCAGGCAAGCGCGTTCGGCCCTCAAGGAATTGGAGAAACGCGGCTCACTGGCTCTGGACGACGCGCTCGTTGTGGTGCGAGAGGCCGCCGGCCAGATCAAGCGGCAGCGTGATCTCTCCACCGCTACGCTCATTGGGGCCATCGTCGGTGGCCTCATGGGGGTGCCGCTCGTCTTCGTGTTCACCCCCGTTAGCATCCTCTTCGGCGCCGGCGCCGGCGCGGCGATCGGCATGCTGGCCAGCGGCCCGCGGGTCGACGAGGAGTTCGTCGACAGCACAGAAGGGGCGCTTCGGCCGGGCACCTCGGCGCTGTTGGTCCTGCTGCGTCGCGGCGACATCGCCGAGATGGATGCTGCGCTGCGTGGCTTCCCACTGCACATCCGCCAGGCCACCCTGACGCCGGATGCCGAGGCCGCGCTGCGCCAGGTATAATTAGCCCCGAAAACTGGACCACGTACTAAGGTGAGGAATCGAGTATACTCACACAGGACGTGGAGGTTTAGGCAATGGCAGAGAAACGGAAACGTTACGGC
>DAIRVB010000090.1:0-11087 GCA_036803065.1 Streptosporangiaceae bacterium | reverse complement strand
TGACGCCGAGATCCGCCGCCACGTCCGCCACCCGGGCCCGGGGCGAGCCGAGGCGACTGGCCGTCTCCACCACCAGCGGGTCGGGCCCGGCCGCCGAGCGTGAGTGGCGCGGCGTGATGACCGTGAACGTGCTGCACCTGCTCCGGGCCAACGGCCGCTGCTGAGGCAGCGGACCGCACCGGCGCGTCACCGGAGAATGAGGATCACCGCGACAGCCAGCATGGCCAGCGCGAGCAACTCGGCGATCCCGCTCAGCAGGACGACCCAGGCGATTCTCGAGTTCTTCCGCTGAGCGATGCCGATCAGCTTCAGCTGGGCCTCAGCGACGTGCTCCGACGCGCTGGCGGCAGTCTCCGTCCAGAGCTGGGCCGGCCCTTCAGAGAAGTCGACCTGGCCGTAGGCAAGGGGGATCACTGCCACCGTGACGGCGAGCCCGATGGCCACCACGAACAGGATGACCGCCGCGATAAGCCATCCATGGGCCATGCCAGGCAGCCTGAAGCTGGCCGCACCGGTGATCACCGCGACTAGCCCGAAAAGCAGGGTGACGAGGGTCCCAGCGGTCGTAACTACGGTCGAGGCCCTCGCCTCAAGTCCCGACTTACGGGCTAGCTCGTAGCCGAGCAGCGACTTGATGTACGCCCCATAGACGTCGCCTCCGCCGGGTGCAGGATGCGGCGGGGCCGGGGCCGGCGGGTGTGCCCGGAAGAGCGGCATTGCCTACCGCTGCTCTTCCGGGCGGCTCGCCGCCGCGAGGTGCTGGAGCACGTCACCATAGGCCGAGGCCAGCTTGTCGCTGGCGTCGGGTGTGAGCTGGCCGAATTGGTCGAGCTTGGTGTTCATGATGGGCCGCAGCCGCTCCCCCAGCCGGACTGGGCCGCCGAGCTTCCCCAGAACTTCCCTGGGTACCGGCAGCGTAACCAGCCAGCCTTTCCCGGGATCAACCGTGATGGGGTTTGAATCCCCGCCGCCCGCCGATCCGGCGTCGGAAGCCCCGTCACTGGCTGCGTTGACCGACATATGTGCCCCCCACCGTTTTGTGCATCGCAAGTATGCCATTCGGTGGGGGGCCGTTGCTCAGCGTGCGGGCACCAGGATTACGGGTTTTCGAGGGCGAGCGGGTTGAACGACCTCGAGACGCCGCTGTACGCGACCGCCCAGACGATCGCGGCTCCGGGCTTGGTGGATACCGACACCAGCCGGCTGGCCGCGCCGACGTTGGGACTGGACACGGTCGTCCAGGCCGTGCCGTTCCAGTTCAGGGAGAAAGTCCGCGGCTGAGTCGTCCCGGCGGGGGTGTCATAGCCGACGGCCCACACGTTCGACGCGCTCGTCGCGGTCACGCCGTTCAGGTACGGCGACGTACCGACCGTCGGGCTGGGCACGACGCTCCACGCGGTGCCGTTCCAGTGCTCGATGAGGGTGGCTGTGGGCGTGCCGCCGACACCAACATCGTCGCCGGATTGACCGGCCGCCCACACATTGGTCGGGCTAATCGCGTCGATGGTCTTGAACTGGTAAACGAGGTGCCCATCGCTGCCGGGGACGGGCGGCACGGCGACCACTGTCCACATACTGCCGTTCCAGTGCAATGAGTAGGGCTCGTAGCGAATGCCGGTGGGGGCGTACACGATGGTGTACAGACCGACCGCCCAGACGTCAGTCGCCGAATCCGAGGAAATGGAGCTCAGCGACTGGGTCATGCCGGGGTTGGCGGGTTTCGGGTCCGGCAGCGACATCAGGGTCCAGGTGCTGCCGTTCCAATGCTGGATGAGCCCGGTGGCCTGCGAGGTGCACACGGCAATCACGGACGCCCAGGCGCGGGGCTCTCGGATGCCGGACTCTCGGATACCCGCGGGGACTCCAGATGCTGGGCACGCGGGCGACGGCGAAGCAGCCAGTCACGCCGGGTCCAGGCATGCCAGACAGCGACTGCGATCAGGAGCACGCTGGAGATGGCGTGCCAGCGGATCTTGGTCGGCACATCCAGCCAGTCCCAGAGACCGGAGACCGTCACCACCACGACCAGGATGAACAGCACAACGGCCTGGGCCAGGTTCAAGCGCAGCGTGCGGGTCAGCCGCGGCGGCCACAGCCGCCGGGCGGTGCCGCGGATCCATGCCCTCCGGTTCCACAGGTGGGGTCCGACGGTCCCGACGAAGACCAGCCCAACAACGCTGTGGATGGCGATGGACGTCGGCTCGAAGAGCACCGAGACCACTCCGGCGGCGATCAGCACGAGGTCGACGGCCCAGCGGAGTGGGGTCATCGGGTGCGCCCGGTGGAGTGTCGCCAGAAGATGCTCATGCCGCCAGGATGGCCGGGCCAGGCTGCTGGCGCATCAGCCCGCGGGCGACATCGGCATCGTCCTCTGGTACGAGCCCCGGCAACTCATGACCGCGGTTGATAGGTGGCCGCGGGTTCAACCGGTCGTCGCAACATGGCTGGTGGCGGCTTGTGCCGCCTGGTGCAGAAGGTTACCGGTCCCGGGGCTCCGGGGGGACCGTGGGTTTTGAGGACCGGGGGGTCCGGGGGTTGTCCCCCGGACTGGGCAGCGCTCAGCCGTAGAAGAGGCGCTCCATGACGGCACGGGCCCGTCGCGCCGCACGCCGGTAGTGCTCCACCAGATCCTGGGGGGTGTCCGGCGGGTACCCCATGAGCCGCGCCACGGCCGCCAGTTCAGCCTGCTTGGCCGGGATCACGTCGGACGCCCGGCCGCGCACCTGCATCACTGCGTCGCGGATCCGGGTGGCCAGCCGCCACGCCGTCGTCAGCGCCGCCGCGTCATCCTCCGACACCAGGCCAGCCTCTCGGGCCGCCGCCAGCGCGGCAAGGGTCCGGGTGGTTCGCAGCCCGTCGATCTCATGCGCATGCGTCAGTTGCAGTAGCTGAACCACCCACTCCACGTCCGTGAGCCCCCCAGGTCCAAGCTTCACGTGTAGCGCGGGGTCGACTCCTCTGGGCATCCGTTCGGCTTCCATGCGCGCCTTGATGCGCCTTATCTCCCTCACGGAAGATTCGCTGATTCCGCCAGCCGGGTACCGGAACTCATCGGCGAGTGCGGTGAACCGGGCCCCCAGCTCGCGGTCTCCGGCGACCGGCGCGGCGCGCAGCAGCGCCTGCGCCTCCCAGGGCACCGACCAGCGCTCGTAGTAGGCACGGTAGGAGGCCAGGGTCCGCACCAAGGGGCCCTGCCGCCCTTCCGGGCGGAGGCTGGGGTCGATGACCAGCGGCGGGTCGGGCGCGGGGTGGGCCAGCAGCCCGCGCAGTTCCTCGGCGACCGCGTGCGCCGCCCTGGTCGCCGTCTCCTCGTCCGTGCCGGGCAGCGGGTCGTGCACGAACATCACGTCGGCGTCGCTCCCGTAGCTGGTCTCGCGGCCGCCGAACCTGCCCATGGCGATCACGGAGATGCGGGTGGGCAGCGGGCCGTCCTCGCTTTCGGCCTTCTGGATCGCGGCGTCGAGCGCGGCGCCGATGGTCACCGCGGCGATAACCGTCAGCGCCTCGCCGGTCTCTTCCACGCTGGCCATTCCCAGCACGTCGGCGGTTGCGGTGCGGAGCAGCTCGCGGCGGCGCAGCGCGCGGACCGCGGTGACCGCCCCCTCCGCGGTGGCGTGCCTGCCTACCACCGCGGTGGCCTCACCGTGCAGCGCCGCGGCGGGCCGCGGCACGAGCTGGGCGTCCTCACCCAGGATCGCCACCACCTCGGGCGCCTGCAGCAGCAGGTCGGTCGCGTAACGACTGGAGGCGAGCAGCCTGGCCATGCGCTGCGCGACCCTGGTGTCGTCGCGGAGCAGCCGCAAGTACCACGGAGTGTTTCCGAGAGCATCGCTGACCTGGCGGAACGCGAGGAGCCCCGCGTCTGGCTGGGCCGCGCCCGCGAACCATTCGAGCATCACCGGCAGCAACGTGCGCTGGATCGCCGCCCGGCGCGACACCCCGGAGGTCAGTGCCTCGATGTGCCGCAGCGCACCCGCCGGGTCGGCGTACCCGAGCGCCTCGAGCCGGGCCCGCGCCGCCTCGGGGGTGAGCCTGACCGCCTCGCCGGGGAGCCGGGCGACGGCTTCGAGCAGCGGCCGGTAGAACAGTTTCTCGTGCAGCCGGCGCGCTTCGCGGGCGTGCTCCCGCCAGCGCGCGGTGAGTTCCGCCGCCGGGTCGGTGCGCGACGGCGGCCCCGGCGGAACGGCGCCGCAGCGCGTGATCTGCCGTCGCATCGCCCGGCCGAGCCTGCGCAGCACCTCGGGATCATCCGGCAGGGTGTGCGTCCGGCGCAGCTGGCGCAGCTGGAGCAGGTGCTCGACCCTGCGCAGGAACCGGTAGGCGGAGGCCATCGTGGCCGCGTCCTCCCGGCCCACGTAGCCGCCACGGGCCAGCGCGGCCAGCGCGGGCAAGGTGGCCTGCTCGCGGAGTGTCTCGTCGGCCCGGCCGTGCACCAGCTGCAGCAGCTGAACCGCGAACTCGATGTCACGCAGTCCGCCGGGACCCAGCTTGAGCTGGCGGCCGGCCTCGGCGGCCGGCAGGGTGCCAATGACCCGGCGGCGCATGGCCTGGACTTCCTGGACGAAATGCTCGCGCTGCGACGCCCGCCAGATCATCGGGGTGAGCGCGTCGACATAGGCGCGGCCGAGGGCCAGGTCACCGGCCACCGGCCTGGCCTTGAGCAGGGCCTGGAACTCCCACGTCTTGGCCCAGCGTTCGTAGTAGGCGACGTGGCTGGCTAGGGTCCGGACGAGCGGGCCGCTGCGGCCTTCTGGGCGCAGGTTCGGGTCTACCGGGAACAACGACCCCTCTGCGGTGCTCTGCGAGCAGACCCGGATCAGGCCCGACGCCAGGCGGGCGGCCGTGACCAGGGCGGCGGCCTCTGCATCGGCGGCCGCCTGCCCGGATCCGGCCGGCTCCCCGGATACAGCCGGCTCCCCGGATTCTGGCGGCGCGGCCACGAAGATTACGTCCACGTCGCTGGCGTAGTTCAGTTCGTATCCACCGCATTTACCCATGGCGATCACGGCCAGCCGGCCGGGAGCCGACCCAGCGGGGAGCTGGGATCGGGCGATGGCCAGCGCGGCCTCCAGCGCCGCGGCGGCCAGGTCGGCCAGTTCCGCCGCGACCTTGTCCAGCGTGATGAGCCCGGTGAGGTCCCTAGCCGCCAGGTGCACGAGCCGGCGGCGGTAAGCGGCGCGCAGCGCGGTGGCCGGGTCACCGCCAACGGCTTCCCCAGGCCGTGCCACCGGCTCCGGGTCAGCCGGGTCGGCCCCGGTGGCCTCCAGCAAGGTGGCGCGGAGTTCTGCCGCCGAAGGGCTGCGCAACGCGTCGTCGCCGCGCAGCACCCGCCAGTCATCCGGATGCCTGGCCAGATGATCGCCCAGGGCGGCGCTGGCCCCCAGGACCGCGGTCAGCCTGGTGCGCAGCCCGGCATCGGCTCGCAGCGCGCCGCGCAGGTCAGCGCCGAGGGCCATCCGGGCCAGGGCGGCCAGGGCGAGATCCGGGTCAGCGGCGGCGGCGAGCGCCTCAAGCAGGTCAGCGTCGGCGCCATCGGGATCGAGCGCGAGATCCTGGGTCACCAGCACCTGTGCGCGGCGGGCGTCCGCGAAACCCATCCGGGCCAGCCGGCCGGTTGGGGTGGTCCTGCGCAGCATGCTCACCCCTGCACCGTAGCCGGGACGGCCGCGGCCGCCCAGACGCAGGTGATACCGGTGTCCTTCACGAGCCGGCGGTTTGAGGCATTTCGTGGGGGGCAGCAGCAAGGGCGGTCAATCAGAACCCGGAGGTAACCATGTCAACTGGGATCATCGTGGCCGTTATCGTCGTCGTTGTTGTGGTGGCGGCAGTGGCGGCAGCGCTCATTATGCAGGCCCGCCGACGGCGGCTCCGCGAGCGCTTCGGCCCGGAATATGACCGCGCGGTCGAGGACAATACCAGCCGCCGGAAGGCCGAGTCCGAACTCATCCAACGGGAACGGCGGGTCAAGGGCCTTGATATTCGCCCGCTGGATCCTGCCACTCGTGCGAAGTACGTTGATCAGTGGACAGGCATCCAGGAACGATTCGTGGACAGGCCGAAGGAAGCCGTCGGCGATGCGCACCTGGCGGTGGTCAAGGTCATGACCCAGCGTGGCTACCCCACCGACGATGGCGGCCAGGTCCTCGCGGATCTTTCTGTCGAGCACGCCCAGACACTTGATCACTATCGGGCGGCGTCGACCATCAGCGGTCAGGCCGCGTCGGGCGCCGCGACGACCGAGGACCTCCGGCAGGCGATGATCCACTACCGCGTGCTGATCCAGGACCTGCTGGGCGAGCCCGCGGCAGACCAGGAAGCACCGGATCCAGGCAACGGCAGGACCGTCCTGGATGAGCGCGAATACATTCACCAGCAGACCCCGAGGACGTGACCTGATGACTACCTCGCACAGCATGCCTGAGCACCACGTCCTCTATGAGGGTGAAGCCGTCCGGGAAACCCCTGTGTCAGGTCCCGGCACCGCCGCCGACCAGGCTGCCGGGGACGACCTGGATGTGCTGATCCTGGAACCGGACCAGTACACCGCCGAGAACGCTCCCGGGCCGGCTGCGGAGACCGTTCCCGACCGCGTCGCCGGATCGGCTGCGGAGACCGTTCCCGACCGCGTCGCCGGGCCGACGAGCACGATATTCGAACCAGCGACAGCCCGGCCGACCAGCACGACAGCCGAGCCGGACACCATCGCCGAGCCGCCAGGTGCGCTGGCCGAGCCAGACGCGATGTCGGAGCCGCCGGGTGCGCTGGTCGAGCCGCCGGGCACACCCCCGGACGATGCGTTCGCCGCCGACATCCCGCCCACGAACCCGGATTACCGCTGGCGGGAGATCCAGGCAATGTTCGTCGACGATCCGCGCGGCTCTGTCGAGCGGGCCGCCGAGCTGGCCGGCGACGCACTTCGCGATCTGAACAACATGCTGCGGGAGCGGGAGCGGGACCTGCGGTCCACCTGGCAGGACCCCAACGCCGGCACCGAGGAACTCCGTACCTCGCTGCAGGGCTATCGCGCTCTGGTCGGCCGGATCTCTGAACTCGCCCAGCAGCGCTGATTCTTTGGGCGGGAGGACCAGTTGGCCAGGGAGGACCAGTTTGGCGGGAAAGCCAGTTGAGCGGGAAGGGCCGTCCGCGGGGGCCTAGGCGGCCAGAGTCCCCGCGGAGGCACCGACTCCCGCACCGGGGCCGCCCGTGGACGGCCCCGGTGAGGGGATTGCACTCGGGGGGGGTGAGTGCATGTAGCTAGTCTGCGTTACGCCGGTAACGTCCCGGTAGCGCCGCAATGCACGGGATGTCAGGCTCCCACTGGGTCATCCGCGCGAATCCGGTCGGCTGCCGCCGGGCTGGCGGTCGCGGTGGCGCGGCTGCCGCCGGCCGGAACGAAGCCACTGAGCCTGGCCCGGGCCCGCTCGGCCTCCGGGTGCCGCAGGTCGTCGAGCATGGCCAGGGCTTGCCGCCAGGCACGGCTGGCCTCGTCCCGGTTCCCGGTGGCCTCGCGGGCGTCGCCGAGGTGGATCAGCACGAGGGACTGGAGGTAGTGGGCGCCCATCCCTTCGAGCATGGCCACGGCGGCGCGCAGATAACTGATCGCATCGGTGTGCCGCCCCAGGTGAAAGAGCGCGTACCCGACGCTGTCCATGGTGGCGGCCTCGTTGAGCGGGTCGCCGCACCCGCGGATCAGGTCCAGCGCCTGCTCACAGCTGCGCAGCGCCTGCTCGTGGTTTCCCAGCTGGCCATGTAGCCAGCCCACTGCGTTGAGTGCTCTCGAAACCGCGGCCTGGTCGCCGTCGGCATGGATCAGGGCGAGGGACCGCTGGGCGTGCCCGAGTGCCTCGCCGAGGTTGCCCAGCTGCTCGGCCGCCGCCGCTATGTCGTAATACGCCCTCGCTTGGCCGGGCCGGTCGGCATGCTGCGTGTGCAGATCGAGAGCCTGGCAGAAGTAGCTGAGAGCTTCCGTGAAGCCGCCCTGGTGGTACTTGGCCCAGCCGAGGTCACGGCAGGCGTGGGCCTGGCCAGCCAGGTCACCGAGGCGCTTGGCCGCTGCGATCGCGGTGTGCTGGCTGGCGACCAGGTCGTGCCAGTAGCCCTGACGATCGAGGAACAGCGTCAGTGCCCACGGGAGCTGCCACGCATGAGTGTCGAAGCCCATGTCGCTGGCCTGCGCGATGGCCGCCAGCAGGACCTGCCGTTCAGCAGCGAACCAGGCCAGGGCGTCACTGGGACAGCTGATGGCCTCGGGGGCTACCCCGGGCCGCGGTGGCTCCAGCAGAACGCGCGGCCGGGCCGGGTTGAGGACCCGGGTGCCGGAATGCGCAGTGTGCAGGTAATGGTCGAGAACGCGGTGCACGGCCTCGCGGCGTTCCGCGTCGCTGTCGGTCGCGGCAGCCAGATCCGCGGCGTAGGCACGCAGCAGGTCGTGGAAGGCGTACCGGCCTGGAGCATGCTCACCGATCAGGTGCGCGTCCGCCAGCTCAGCGATCAGCGCACCGGCCCGCGACGGCGCGAGCCCGGCCAGGCTCGCGGCCGCGGGGACGGTGATGTCCGGCCCGGTGTGCACGCCCAGCAGCCGGAACAGTCGTGCCGCCGGCTCGGACAACTGCTGGCAGGACCACGAGAACACGCCGCGGACGCTCGCCGCGGGATCTCCGGCGTCCAGCGCGTCCAGCCGCCCCCGCGCGTCGGCCAGCTCACGGGCCAGCTCGGCCAGCGACAGGCGGGGCCTGGCCGCCGCGCGGGCGGCGACGATGCTCAGCGCCAGCGGCAGCCGGGAGCACAGCTCGGTCAGCTGGCGGGCCGCCGCGGCCTCGCCGCGTGCCCGCTTGCCCAGCCGGCTCGCCAGTAGCTCGCGGGCGTCCACGGCGGTCAGCACGTCCAGCGGGACTAGCCGGGCGCCCTCGATGGCGGCCAGCCCAGGCAGCCGCGCACGGCTCGTCACCACGGCGAGGCACGATGGGCTGCCCGGCAGCAGCGGGCGCACTTGGGCGGCATCGCGCGCGTTGTCCAGGATGACCAGCACCCGCTTGCCGGCCAGCAGGCTGCGGTACATGCCGGCCTGCTCGTCGGCGCTGTCCGGCATGCGCTCCTCGGTCACCCCGAACGCACCGAGGAACCACCGCAGCGCATCCGTTGGTGCCACCGGGCTGCCCGAAGGATCGAAGCCGCGCAAGTTCACGTACAGCTGGCCATCGGGGAAGTTCCCGGCGGCCTGATGAGCCCAGTGCACGGCGAGGGCCGTCTTGCCCGCCCCCGCTGTGCCTCCGATCACCGTGACCTTGACCGCGTCATCAGCGCCGGAGGCCTCCCGCAGCCATGTCCGCAGCGCCGCCAGTTCAGCCGTGCGCCCGGTGAAATGCGCCACCCCGGCAGGCAGCTGCCTGGGGACCACACCGGCCGGCACGAGGCTAGTCAGGGCCGAGCCAGGGGCGGCCAGGCGGGGATCCCCGGCGAGAATCCCGCGCTGCAGATCCCGCAGCTCGCGGCCGGGCTCCACGCCGAGCTCGTCCACCAGCATGCGCCGCGTCCGCTGATAGGTCGCGAGCGCCTCGGCCTGCCGCCCGCACCGGTACAGCGCGAGCATCAGCTGAGCATGGAACCGCTCCCGCAACGGGTGATCCGCGGTGAGCTGGGCCAGCACCCCGGCCAGCTCCGCGTGCCGGCCCTGGGCGAGTCCGGCGTCCATCCGCCACTCGAGCGCCTGCATCCTCAGCGCGTCGAGGCGCGGTACCTCGGCCGCCATGAGCAGGTGCGAGGGAACATCCGCCAGCGGGTCCCCGCGCCACAGGCCCAGCGCCTCGCCGAGTACATCCCAGATCTCCGAGGTGCCCGCCGCCTGATCGCCGTTCCGGACCGCCTCGCCGGCCTTCATGCATAGCGCGGTGAACCGCAGGGCATCCACCTCGTCGGGCACCGCATCGAGCACGTAGCCGGGATCGCGCGTCAAGATCCGCCGGCCGGCCACCGGTCCGAGGACCTGCCGCAGCCGCTTGACATAGTTGCGGAAGGCCACCCGGGCCGCGGCCGGCGGCGCCCCGTCCCACACGATCTCGGCAAGTTCGTCATAAGACAGGACCTGCCCGGCACGGAGCGCCAGCGCGGCCAGGATCACCCGCTGCTTGGGCGCCGGGACCTGCACCGTGGCAGCCTCTGACCGGACTAGTAATGGCCCGAGTACACCCACCCTGAACACAGTTCCGTCACCTCGATTCCGTGTCCTCGCATCCGGCTGCGGCCCCGCGGCGCCCCAGCCCGGCTGCGGAGTCACAGCATAGGCAGGTAGCGGTCGAGTTCGAACTCAGTCACCTGGTGCCGGTAGTCCCGCCACTCGTTACGCTTGTTCCGCAGGAAGAAGTCGAAGACGTGCTCACCAAGAGTCTCCGCCACCAGTTCACTGTCCTGCATCACGTTTATCGCCTCATCCAGGCTCTGCGGCAGCGGGGCAATGCCCAGCGACCGGCGCTCGGCCGAGGTGAGCGCCCATACGTCATCCTCGGCCCCGGGCGGCAATTCGTAGTCCGCCTCGATGCCCTTCAGCCCGGCCGCCAGGATCAGCGCGAACGCCAGGTAAGGATTGCACGCCGAGTCGACCGACCGGAACTCCACCCGGGTGGCGTTTCCCTTGTGCGGCTTGTACATCGGCACCCGGACCAGCGCGGAGCGGTTGTTGTGCCCCCAGCAGATGTAGGAGGGCGCCTCTCCCCCAGCCCCGGCGGTGCTCTCAGTCCCGCCCCAGAGGCGCTTGTAAGAGTTGACCCACTGGTTGCAGACCGCGGTGATCTCGGCCGCGTGCTTGAGCAGCCCGGCGATAAAGGCGCGGCCGAGCTTGGAAAGCTGGAACTCGGCGCCCGGCTCGTAGAACACGTTGCGGTCGCCCTCGAACAGCGACATGTGGGTGTGCATGCCGGAGCCGGGGAACTCGGTGAACGGCTTGGGCATGAACGAGGCGTACACCCCCTGCTGGAGTGCCACCTCCTTCATGATCAGGCGGAACGACATGACGTTGTCGGCCGTCGTCAGGGCGTCGGCGTAGCGCAGGTCGATCTCCTGCTGACCAGGCGCGCCCTCGTGATGACTGAACT
>DAIRVB010000089.1:0-11100 GCA_036803065.1 Streptosporangiaceae bacterium | reverse complement strand
GCCTGGCCCGGATCAAGCGGGCCATCGGCCCGGTAGCGGTCTTCGCGGCGTCCAACTTCCCCTTCGCGTTCTCCGTCGCGGGTGGCGACACTGCCTCGGCGCTCGCCGCCGGATGCCCGGTGGTGGTCAAGGCGCACGAAGGGCACCCGCGGACATCGGTGCTGACCGGGCAGATCGTGGCGGACGCCTTGGCCGGTGCTGGGGCGCCGGCCGGGACCTTCGCGGTCGTGCACGGCGTGCCCGCCGGGATCCGGCTGCTCCGGCATCCGGCGATCAGTGCCGCCGGGTTCACCGGTTCCACCCGGGGCGGCCTGGCCCTGGCCAGGATCTGCGCGGAGCGCCCGGTGCCGATCCCGTTCTTCGGCGAGCTCGGCTCGGTGAATCCGGTCGTTATCCTGCCCGGCGCGGCGGCGGCCCGTCCGGCCGCGATAGCCGCGGGCTACGCGACCTCGCTCACCCTCGGCGCCGGGCAATTCTGCACGAATCCGGGACTGCTGTTCATCCCCGACGGCGACGACGACCTGCAGGCGGCCATCGCCGAGGCGGTCAGCGCCACCGTGGGCGGCCCGATGCTGTCCGAGCGGATCCACGACTCGTATCAGGAGGCCGTCGCGGACCTGGCCGACAGCGCTTCCGTTGAGCCGCTCGCCGCCGGCCGGCCGCGGGAGGGCCCCTGGGCGGCCACACCGCAGGTGTTCCGGACCGGCCTGGCTGACTTCGCGGCCGGGCTGCCGGCCCTGGCCCAGGAACGGTTTGGCCCGGCCGGCCTGGTGATTACCTACCAGTCGGCCGACGATCTGCCGGCCGTACTCGCCGAGCTGGGCGGCAACCTGACCGGGGGTATCCACGCCGACGAGGGCTCGAGCGGCGACATGTCGGCCGCCGGGCAGCTCGCCGCGGTGTTCGCCCGCGCCGTGGGGCGGGTGATCTTCAACGGCTGGCCGACCGGAGTGGCGGTTACCTGGGCGCAGCACCACGGCGGCCCGTGGCCAGCCACTACCGCGCCCGGCTACACCTCCGTCGGCGCGACAGCGATCCGCCGCTGGCTCATCCCGGTCGTTTACCAGGACTTCCCGCCCGCCCTGCTGCCGCAGGCGCTGCGGGATGCGGGCGGCCAGGCCGCGCAGGGCGCGGCGTCTTAGTGCGGCGGTCCGCCAACCTCTACCCGTGGGACGTGGACGGGGATCCGGCCGCTGCCGACCGGATCGCCGGGCTGGGCCTGACCGAGGTGACGCTCGCGGCTGCTTATCACTCGGTGCGGGCGGTCACCCCTTACCACCCGCAGCACCGGATCGTGACCCGGGACGCGGCCACGTATTACCGCACCGACCCCGCTCGCTGGCGGGGCTCGCGGCTGCGGCCAGTGCAGGCCGAACCGTCCGGCTCCTTCGAGCGGGCCGCCGCGCAACTCCGCGCGGCGGGCATCACGGTCACCGCGTGGGCGGTGCTCACGCACAACTCCCGGCTCGGTGCGGCCGACCCGTCCTGCACCGTCGAAAACGCCTTCGGTGACAGCTATCCCTGGGCGCTGTGCGCCGGCTCGCCCGCGGTCCGCGACTACGCCGCGGCGCTCGCCGCCGAGGTCGCCGCGCTGGCCGGCGCCGGCGCGATCGAACTGGAAGCGTGCGGCTGGTACGGGTTTGAGCACGGCAGCGCGCACGACAAGACCGCGGGTGCCGCCGGCCCGGCGGCAGGCTGGCTGCTGTCGGTCTGCTTCTGCGCGGCCTGCGGCCAGGCCTATGCCGCGGCGGGAGCGGACCCGGTGCAGTTGCGGGCGGCGATCCGCTCAACGGCCGATCAGGTACTGGCCGGTCACAGGGAGGGACCTGGCTCGCCCGGCGATGACCCCGGCATCCTCCCCCGGGACATGGCAGAGGTGCTGCTCGCCGTCCGGGCCGCCCTGGCCGAGCGGTTCCTGCGCGAGGTGATCGCGGCGGTCCGCGACGCGGCACCGGGCAAGCCCGTCCTGGTCCACGCGCATCACGATCCGCGCGCGGCAGGCGCCAACCCGGGCTACGACCCAGCCGTGCTGCTCGGCCCGGCGGGCGCGGACGGGGTCGTGCTGGCGTGCTGGGACCCGGCCGTGGCGGCGGCCCATGTGGCGCGGACCGCCGCTGCCGCCCCACCCGGCGCCCGCATCGCGGCCTCCCTGCTCGCTGTGGCGGGCCTGGGTGGCCAGCCCGCGACGCTTCCCGAGCAGGCCGAGGCCGTCCGTGCTGTCGGTGCCACTGAGCTACGGCTCTACCACGCCGGGCTGGCCGCCCCGTCCGACCTGGCGGCCATCCGCTCCCTAGGCAGTGCCCGCGTCTGACCTCAGCGACCGCCGATGCCGGGCCGGGCGCGCCCACGGAGCCCCGGGCTTCGTGCCCCGCCTCGTGGATCAACCCCGTTGCTGGCCGTGCATCACAGATGCGGTGTAATGAGCGTCAGTGATGCTAGCCTTAGGGGTATGCGGACCACGGTCAACCTTGATCCTGACGTCGCGGCGGCGGCCGAGCAGTTGCGTCGCAGCCGGCACATCGGGCTAAGCGAGGCGGTCAACGAACTAGCCCGTTCCGGAATGCGGTCGCGGCCGCAGCGCCAGCCGTTCCGGCAGAGGACCCATGATCTCGGCCTGACCATCGACGTGTCCAACGTGGCCGAGACCCTTGAGTACCTGGATCAGGAGGACAGGCCGGATGATCATTGACGCGAACATCCTCCTGTACGCCGTCGACTCCCAGAGCCCCTTTCACAAGCCTGCCCGGAGCTGGCTGGAGGAGGTGCTCAACGGTCCCGTGCGGGTGGGCCTTCCCTGGGTATCGCTGACCGCGTTCCTGAGGATCGGCACCCACCCTCGCGCGACGAGGCATCCGCTTGCGCCTGATGAAGCGTGGGGCCAGGTCAGTAACTGGCTAGCGGCTGAGCCTGCATGGATTCCGGAGCCAACGCCGGCGCACGCGGAGGTACTCCGGCGCTTGGTGGTCGATGGGGACCTGCGCGGCAACCTCATTCCGGACGCCCACCTCGCGGCGCTCGCGATCGAGCACGGCGTCGCGGTCTGTTCGGCCGACTCCGACTTCGCCCGTTTCCGGCAACTGGAGTGGATCAACCCCGTTGCCGCATAACGACGCCCGGCATCACTGCGGCAGCGTGCATCCCGCCGTTCGCCGCGGGCCCGATCAAGAAGATGATCGAGGCCGAGGCGGCCTCAGAGATCACGGATCACGACATCCGGGTTGATCTGGCGGAGCCCGTGCAGGAAATCAAACAGCCCGACCAGTCGCACGCTGACCTTGATGGTGCCGTGCGTCACCAGCAGGAGCAGGCCACCGACCAGCGGGAACCCGATCATGGCGCGCTGGTACCAGCGCCATCCGGGCTGGTTGTGCAGGACACCACGGGCCAAGTATGCGGTGCCATTGACGGGCTTTAACAAATTATTTCCAGTTTGTTTCCGCCTCAAGTCCTAGCCGCAGGTTCCGGCCAAACCTATGTTGTGCGGGAAACCATTGTCCTGCTGCTGGGCAGGGCCGATGTGGCTCGCGACGAGCCATTCAGTTTCGCCGTTGTCAGGAGGCGTCGTGGACCTGTCGCGCACAACATCGATACTCAGCAGGTCGCGGATCGTCGCGCTGGCCATGGCCACCGCCGCGGCATCCCTCGTCGCCGTGGCCGGGGCCGCCCCGCCAGCCGCCGCCGCCTCGGCCGCCTGCCCGTGGGTCGGCTCCAGCGCGCCGATCGCGCAGCGGGTCAGCCAACTGCTCTCCCATATGAGCACAACGCAGAAAGTCTCCCTGCTCACCGGGGCCAGCGGTTCCAGCTACGTCGGCTTCACGCCCGCCATCGGATCGCTGTGCATCCCGGCGATGAACCTGGAGGACGGCCCGGCCGGGGTGGGTGACGGCATGAGCAACGTCACGCAACTGCCCGCTCCGGTGGACGCCGCGGCGACCTGGGACACCTCCGCCGAGCAGCTCTACGGCCAGGTGATCGGCTCGGAGCAGGCCGCCAAGGGCACCACCATCGACCTCGGCCCCACCATCAACATCGTGCGCGACCCCCGCTGGGGGCGCGCCTTCGAGTCGATCGGCGAAGACCCCTATCTCAACGGGACGCTCGGCGCCGCGGACATCCAGGGCGTCCAGTCGGCCGGCGTGATGGCCCAGGTCAAGCACTTCGCGGTGTACAACCAGGAAACCAGCCGCAACACGCCGTCCGACAACGCGGTCGTCAGCAACCGCACCATGCAGGAGATCTACCTGCCGGCTTTCCAGGACTCTGTGCAGCAGGGCGCCGCGTCCTCGGTGATGTGCTCCTACAGCACCATCAACGGCACCTACGCCTGCCAGAACCCCTACCTGCTGTCCACCGTGCTGCGCCAGCAGTTCGGCTTCGGCGGGTTCGTCACCTCCGACTGGGGCGCCACCCACTCCACCGCCGCCTCGGCCAACGCGGGCCTGAACCAGGACATGCCCGGCAACGACGGATACTACGGCGCCGCCCTGGCCAGCGCGGTGTCCTCCGGGTCGGTCGCCGCGGCCACGCTCAACTCGCTGGTCACCCCGGTCCTCACCGAGATGTTCGGCTTTGGCCTCTTCGACGAGCCGCCCGCCGGCTCGCCGGCCCAGGCCGCCACCACCTCCGCACACGTCTCGGACGCGCTGCAACTGGCCGAGGAGGGCACCGTGCTGCTGAAGGACAGCGGCAGCGTGCTGCCCCTCGCGTCGTCAACGAAGTCCATCGCGGTCATCGGCACGGACGCGTCGTCCAGCCCGCTGACCGCCGGGGGCGGCAGCGCGGGCGTCAACTCCAGCGGGACCGTCACCCCGCTGCAGGGCATTACCTCGCGGGCGGGCCGCGCGATCACCGTCAGCTACAACGACGGGTCCTCCACCAGTTCTGCCGCGTCGCTGGCCGCGTCCTCCAGCGTCGCCGTCGTGTTCGTGAGCAACAACGAGTCCGAGGGCAGCGACCTGTCTGGCATCGGCCTGTCCAGCGCTGAGAACTCGCTGATCTCCGCGGTGGCCGCCGCGAACTCCCACACGATCGTCGTGCTCAACACCGGCTCGGCGGTGACGATGCCGTGGCTGTCCTCGGTCGCCGGGGTGCTGGAGGCCTGGTATCCAGGCCAGCAGGACGGCACGGCGATCGCGGCGCTGCTGTTCGGCGACGCCAACCCATCGGGCCACCTGCCGGTCACCTTCCCCCAGTCGCTGTCGCAGGTCCCGGCGAGCACGACGGCGCAGTGGCCGGGCACCGGCGGAACGGTGCAGTACTCCGAGGGCGTCGACGTCGGCTACCGCTGGTACAACGCCAACAGCCTCACTCCGTTGTTCCCGTTCGGCTTTGGCCTGTCCTACACCAGCTTCTCGTTCAGCAACCTGAAGGTGGGCGCCTTGGCCAAGGGCGGCGCGGCGGCAGTCACCGCCACCGTGACCAACACCGGCTCCCGGGCGGGCGCCGACGTGGCCCAGCTCTACGTGTCCGACCCGGCCGCGTCCGGCGAGCCGCCCCGGCAACTGGAGGGCTTCGCCCGGGTGAACCTGCAGCCGGGCGCCAGCCAGACCGTCTCGTTCCAGCTGACCCAGCGCAATCTCCAGTACTGGAACTCCAGCACCAGCGCCTGGGCGACGTCGGCCGGCAGCTACGGCATCTCGGTCGGCGACTCCAACACGAACCTGCCGCTGTCCGGCACGCTGTCAGTCACCTCGGCGCAGATCGGCCAGCCGCTGACCATCACC
Source organism: Streptosporangiaceae bacterium (assembly GCA_036803065.1). GTDB lineage: Bacteria > Actinomycetota > Actinomycetes > Streptosporangiales > Streptosporangiaceae > JAWWPY01. The sequence goes on along the minus strand of DAIRVB010000089.1, from coordinate 5,377 downwards.
AGCCCCGGGCCGCAGGAGGGCATCGCCGGCACCGCGGTGTCCGTCCCGGTGCCGGCCACCGACACCACCAGCGGCCAGGCGCCGACCTTCACCGCGACCGGACTGCCCGCCGGCACCTCGATCTCCAGTTCCGGGACGATCACCGGTACACCCACCACGGCCGGGACCAGGACGGTGACAGTCACCGCGCAAGACAGCGCCGGGGCGCTCGCCAGCACCTCGTTCACCTGGACCGTCGCGCCGTCCGGCTCGGGCATCGTGACCACGCCGCTGGTCGGGTACCAGGGGCTGTGCCTGGATGTGGCCGGCGACAGCAACGCCAATGCCACCAAGGTCGAGATCTACACCTGCAACGGCACCAACGGCCAGCAGTGGGCGGAGGAGGCGAACGGCACCATCCACGCGGACGGCAGCTGCCTCGACGTGACCGGCGGCGGCACGGCGAACGGAACGCTCGTGGACCTTTACTCCTGCAACGGCACCGGTGCGCAGGTATGGCAGCCGCAGTCGAACGGGCCGCTGCTCAACCCGCAGTCCGGTAAGTGCCTCGACGACACCGGCTGGTCGACGACCCCTGGCACCCAGGTGCAGATCTGGAGCTGCACCGGAGGGGCCAACCAGGCTTGGACGCGGCCCTAACCGGGCCCGCCGCCCCGGCCGGCCTTCAGCGGGGCGCGGGGGCGGGGCGGGCTGATTCCGCGGTGAGCAGGGCGACGTGCAGTGAGGAGCGCGATTCCGCGGAGTCGAGGCTGACACCGAGTATCCGCTCGATGTGCCGCAGCCGATCGTAGAGCGTGGGCCTGGCCAGCTGCGTGCGGGCCGCGGCCTCGGCCTTGTTGCCGCCCGCCGCCAGGTACGCGGCGAGCACGCCGGTCAGGTCGGTGCCCCGGGCGGCGTCATAGGCGAGCAGCGGGCCGAGTTCCCTGTCCACGAACGTGGCCAGCCGGGCGTCGCCGGCCAGCAGGTGAAGCAGGCCGCGCAGCCGCAGGTCAGCCAGCTTGTAGAAGGGCTGGACCTGGGCGGCCGATGGCGCTTGGGCGGCGGCGTCCGCGACCTGCTGGGCCTCCAGCAGCGACCGGCGCACCCCGGCCATGGATGTCGCCGCCGATCCGACCCCGATCACCGGATCTGCCTCCGCCGCGCCGGCCATCTGCCGGGCCCGGTGCCGGAACCGCTGCCGGGCGGTGGCGCACACCGCGGCGAGCACGCCGTCCGGGTCCGCTCCGTGGTCCAGCGACAGCAGCGCGGCGGCCCGGCCTTCGTCGATCGAGCCCACCAGTGCGGGGATGCGCTCGCTGCGGCAGGCATCCGCCATGGCCTCGGCCACCTCCAGCACCTGGGCCTGGGCCGGCAAGCCAGACCCGGTGGTGCGGAACCTGATCACCGCGGTGAGCAGCTTCCGGCCGGTGACTGGGACGCCCAGCGCCCTGGCCCGGATCGCGGCCTCATCCGGGTGTGTGTGGGCCTGCGCCAGGATGGCGCTGATCAGCGTGGCGTGCGCCTGCCGCTCCAGGCTCTCGTGCTGGCGGGCCAGCAGGCGGCCGAGCGCGAGCGTGGTCGCCGTCCGTTCCACCAGCACCGTGTCGGTACCGCCCGGTGGTGCACCGCAGACGAGGATGACCCTGCCCCAGTCCTCGCCACGCGCGCCCACCATGGTGATCAGCCAGCCGGAGGACTCGTCGTACGCGGTGCGGGCCGGCTGGCTGGCCGCCCGGGAGCGGGCGTCGAAGCCATCGAGCAGCCGGGCCGGGTCTGCTCCGGATGGCTCGCAGGCCAGGACGTGATGGGAGAGGTCTTCCAGGATGACCGGGCGGCCGGCCAGCAGCGCCGCCTGCCGGAGGATCTCGCCGGGTCCCGCGCCGGCCACGGCCAGGTCGGTGAACACCTCATGCAGCCGGGCGGACGCCCGCAACTCCGTGAGCTGATCCTCGATGATCAGGGCGTGGACCGCCTCGGTGATCGCGATGAACGGGACCTCCTGCTCGAAGACGATCAGCGGCAGCCTGTGGTCCTCCGCCGCCTGGGCGAAGCTGGCCGGCAGTGCGCCGGTATACCTGCGGCCCAGCTCGACCGCCACGGCACTCACGCCGACTCCGGCGAGGTCGGCGACGTACTCATCCAGCAGCGCCGGCGCCTCGGGCAAGGCGATCCCGGTGGTCAGCACCAGCTCGCCGCCGCGCAGCAGCCGCGCCGCGTCGGCCAGCTCGATCGCGTGCACCCAGCGCACCGGCGCGTCCAGCCGCCCGGCACCCGCCACGACGCGGGGGCGGCCAGCCCGCACAGCGTCGAGCGCGAGGATCTGTGCCACCGTCGGCAGCATGACGCCTCCTCGGCTGTGACTTACATAGTGTCAGGATCTGGGTGCAGAATATTCCAACATGACGAGCCCGGACCAGGCAGACTGGGGAGCATGTCAGAACTGCACGAGCGTCACCGCCGCGTCATCCCCAACTGGGTCGCCCTGTACTACGACGATCCGCTGGAGCTGGTCAGTGGCAGCGGGAGCCGCGTCACCGACGCGACGGGCCGTACCTACCTCGACTTCTTCTGCGGCATCCTCACCAACATGCTCGGGTACGACGTGCCCGAGGTCCGGGAGGCGATCCAGCGGCAGCTCGGCACCGGCATCGTGCACACCTCCACGCTCTACCTGATCCGCAACCAGGTGGAGCTGGCCGAGAAGCTCGCCAGGCTGTCCGGGATCGAGAACGCCAAGGTGTTCTTCACCAACTCCGGCACCGAGGCCAATGAGACCGCGCTGATGCTGGCCACCGCCGCCCGCCGGTCCAATCAGGTGCTCGCGCTCCGCAACAGCTACCACGGGCGCTCGTTCGGAGCCGTGGCCATCACCGGGAACGGTGCGTGGAAGAGCTCGCCACTGGCCCCGTTCAGCGTGCATTACCTGCATGGAACGGACCGGCACCTGCCCGCCTTCGCCAGCCTGGATGACGCGGGCTATTCAGCCGCCTGCGTGGAGGACCTGCGGCACGTGCTGGCCACCGCCACCGCCGGCGACGTGGCCTGCCTCATCGCGGAGCCGGTGCAGGGCGTCGGCGGATTCACCATGCCGCCGGACGGGCTGCTCGGCGAGTACGCCGCCGTGCTCCGCGAGCGCGGCGCGCTGCTCATCTCCGACGAGGTGCAGACCGCGTGGGGCCGGACCGGGGAGCACTTCTGGGGGATCGGCGCCCACGGCGTGACCCCCGACATCATCACGTTCGCCAAGGGGCTCGGCAACGGGCTGGCGATCGGCGGCGTGATCGCCCGGGGCGACCTGATGGATGGCCTGCCCGGCAACGGCATCTCCACCTTCGGCGGGAACCCGCTGTCCACCGCCGCCGCGAACGCGACCCTGGACTACGTGCTCTCACATGACCTGCAGCACAATGCCGCCGGGCTCGGCACCATGATCATCGGCGGGCTGCGGGAGACGGCGGCGCAGCTGGACGCGGTCGGCGAGGTCCGTGGTAAGGGCCTGATGTTCGCGGTGGACCTGGTCGAGCCGGGCACCGGCGCACCGAGCCCGCGGCTGGCCGCCCGGGTGCTCGCGGAGACCCGGGAGCGTGGCCTGCTCATCGGCAAGGGCGGCCTGTACGGGCACGCCCTGCGGATGGCGCCGCCGATGACCCTCTCGGAGGCTGACGCCAAGGAGGGCCTGGGCATCCTCACCGACGCCCTGCGCGCGGTCAATGCCGAGGCGACCTCATGAAATCTGCGGGCGACGCCAGCAAGCACGCCGCGCACTGGATCGGCGGAAAACCGTGGGACGGCACCAGCGAGCGCCACGGGGACATCTACAACCCGGCCACCGGGCAGATCACCGGCTCAGTTGACTTCGCGTCGCCGGCCGAGGTCGATCTGGCGGTGGCCGCCGCCGCCCGTGCCTTCCCGGGCTGGCGACAGACCTCACTGGCCAAGCGGGCCGGCGTGCTGTTCGCGTTCCGCGAGCTGGTGCACGCCCGCCGGGCCGAACTGGCCGCGCTGATCAGCGCGGAGCACGGCAAGGTCGTCTCCGATGCGGCCGGCGAGGTGGCCCGCGGCCTGGAGGTTGCCGACTTCGCCTGCGGGATCCCGCACCTGCTCAAGGGCGGCTACTCGGAGAACATCTCCACCGGGGTGGACGCGTACTCGATCCGCCAGCCGCTCGGGGTGGTGGCGGGCATCACCCCGTTCAACTTCCCGGCCATGGTGCCGATGTGGATGTTCCCCATCGCCATCGCCTGCGGTAACGCGTTCGTGCTGAAGCCGTCGGAGAAGGACCCGTCGGCGTCGCTGCTGATGGCAGAACTGTGGGCGGAGGCGGGGCTGCCTGACGGCGTCTTCAACGTGGTGCAGGGCGACAAGGTCGCCGTGGACGCGCTGCTCACCCACCCGGACGTGCGCGCGGTGAGCTTCGTGGGTTCCACCCCCATCGCCCGGTACGTGTTCCAGACCGCGACCGCGGCCGGCAAGCGGGTGCAGGCCCTCGGCGGCGCCAAGAACCACATGGTGGTGCTGCCCGACGCCGACCTGGACCTGGCCGCGGACGCGGCGGTGTCCGCGGGCTTCGGCTCGGCGGGGGAGCGGTGCATGGCGATCTCGGTACTGGTCGCCGTCGGGTCGGTGGGCGACGAGCTGGTCAGCAGGATCGCTGACCGGGTGGCCAAGCTCCGGGTCGGCCCCGGCAGCGATGAGCGATCCGAGATGGGCCCCCTGGTCACCGGGCCGCACCGGGACAAGGTGGCGTCCTACCTGGACTCCGGTGTGCGCGACGGGGCGACACTCGCCATCGACGGCCGGGTGCACCCGGTCATCGGGGGCGGCGAGGGCGGCTTCTGGCTCGGGCCGAGTGTGCTCGACCACGTCACGCCGTCGATGAGCTGCTACGGCGATGAGATCTTCGGGCCGGTGCTGTCCGTGGTCCGGGTGCCCACCTACGAGGACGCGCTCCAACTGGTCAGCGATAACCCGTACGGCAACGGGACGGCGATCTTCACCAACGACGGGGGAGCGGCCCGCCGGTACGTGTCCGACGTCCAGGTCGGCATGGTCGGGGTCAACGTGCCGATCCCCGTGCCCATGGCGTACTACTCGTTCGGCGGCTGGAAGGACTCGCTGTTCGGCGACACGCACATGCACGGCACCGAGGGAGTGCACTTCTACACCCGCGGCAAAGCCGTGACCTCACGCTGGCTGGACCCCAGCCACGGGGGTGTCAACCTCGGCTTCCCGGTCAGCGGCTGAGGCTCACCAGGTAGGGATGGCGGTGGTCAGCGGTACGGCGCCGACCGGCGGTGTGCGGGTCACGGCCAGGCCCGCATCGCGGGCCAGCGCCGCGAATACGGCGGAGTTGACGACGGCCGCCCCGCCCGGATCGTTGTTGAAGTAGACATACACG
>DAIRVB010000088.1:0-11174 GCA_036803065.1 Streptosporangiaceae bacterium | reverse complement strand
GTCCCTATAGGAGCGAAAAAGTACACTGATGACGGGTATCCACAGGCTCAGCCGAGCACAGCCGCGAAGCGGGCCTTCACGGTGGATGCCGTCTCGTCGGCGGGAGCGTCCCAGACGTCCTGGCTGAAGATCTCCACTTCGGGCGGGCCTGTTCAGGCGGCGCGCCTGCAGCCCCCGCCGACCGCGGGGCACGGCGGGCACGGGTGGCTCTGCAGCGCCGACGCGACACAGGGATGGCTCGCCGCGCTGGCCACATGACTGGCTGATGCGGGCGGCTGGATCATGAATACCACCAGCAGGATGAGCGCGCCGAGACCGCCGATGATCCAGAGGCGCAGGGCGTCCGCGGTGCTGATGATGTGTGCGGTCTTGGCGGTCATTTTCACCCTCTACCTCTGACGCCCGGTTACTATGCCTTTACTCTCCGCTATCTGATGTCTGTGCCCCAGAGCCGAATTCCCCGTGCTGGGCAGGCATTATCCCGGTCTGCTCGGCCCGGGCCAGACAGCCCGGGCCGGACGGCCCGGCGGTCACCGAGTGGCTGGCCAAGGTGGCGCTGGCGTCAGGTGACCGGGATGATCTCGGCGCTGAGCAGGCGCCCGCCACTGACGTTCAGGAGGCCGACAGTTCCCTGTGGCTGGCGCCGACGGTCGGTCGGTGAGCCCGGGTTGAAGATCCGCAATCCGTCCGCGGAGTCATCGAGCGGGATGTGCGAGTGGCCGAAGACCACCAGGTCCGCAGCCGGGAACCGGCGCCGCAGCCGGCCTGCCCGCCCCGCGGCCGGGCCTGCGTCGTGCACCATCGCCAGACGGAGCCCGCCGGTGTCCAGTTCCAGCGTGTCCGGCGCGCCCCAGGCAGCCACGTCCGGGCCGTCGTTGTTGCCGCGAACTACCCGAAGCGGGGCGAAACCGGCCAGTTCATCGAGGACAGCAGGGATGCATACGTCGCCCGCGTGCAGGATCAGGTCCACGCCGCGCAACTGCTCGGCCACTGGTGCCGGGCAGGAGCGCCAGCGCCGGGGCGCATGCGTGTCCGCCAGCACCGCTATCCTCACCGCCCCCATCCTGCCCGCACTTCCATGATCGCGGTGCCCTGCCAGGCCGGGAGAACACAGCACACGCGCCGGGATACCCGGACCCTGGGCCACCCCACGGAGGCATTTCCAGTTGAACGTGTTCAACGTCACATAGACACATCCGTCAGCTGGGATGAGACTTGAACATGTTCAAGAACGGCCGTAAGCCGGGAGGAACCGCTATGGGAATTGTCGTCACCTACGTCGTGTACCTGCTCATCAGCGTCGCCCTCACGGTGTTCGTGGGCTCGGCCCTGTCGCGCAGCGGCCGGATCTTCCTGCTGGACGTGTTCGGCGGCCAGGTAGCGCCCGCGCAAGCGGCCAGCCGCCTGGTCGTGGTCGGGTTCTACCTGCTCAACCTGGGCTTCGTAGCCCTCACGATGCGCATGTCCGGCGAGATAGGCGGCGCCCGCCAGGTAATCCAGGTGCTCTCGGTCAAGATCGGCGAGGTGCTCCTGGTGCTCGGCGGCCTGTACCTGGCCAACGTCGGTTTCCTCACCCGGCTCCGGCGCCGGGCCCAGGCCGAGGCGTACCAGCAGGTCCCCCCCGAAGGGAGCCGGCCTGAGCCTCCATTGCCGCGGCCGCGCGGGCCGGAGGCCACCACTCCGCCGGAGCCCCGGACCGCTGATTCCGCGACGACGATCGCGCAGGCCGCCGAGACCGGCCAGACCCGCCGAGCCAAGTCTCCGGACCAGGGGCTATGGCGGCCACGTCCGCGGCAGGCCATACATTGACCTGTGTGGCCGAACCCGACCTCACCCCTCGCGCCGAGCAGACCAGGACCGCCATCACCGAGGCGGCGCTGCGGCTGTTCCGGGAGAACGGCTACGAGGCGACCACCATGCGGGCGATCGCCCAGGAGGCCGGGGTCTCGACCGGGAACGCCTACTACTACTTCGGTTCCAAGGAAGAACTGGTCCAGCAGTTCTACGCACACACCCACGCCGAGCACCTGGCGGCCTGCCGCACCGTGCTGGACCGCGAGACCGAGTTCGCGGCACGGTTGCGGGGAACCCTGCGCGCGCTGGTCGACGTGAACGAGCCCTACCACGCGTTCGCGGCCCGGTTCTTCAAGTACGCAGCCGAACCCAGCAGCCCGCTGAGCCCGTTCAGCAAGGAATCGAGCCCGGTGCGTGAGGCCGGCCTCGCCATCTACCGCGAGGTGGTGGACGGCTCAGCCACGCGGATCGACCGTGAGCTGCGCGCCGAGCTCCCGGAGCTGCTCTGGCTGTACTCGATGGGAATCGTCTTGTTCTGGGTCCACGACACCTCACCCGGCTGCGCGAAGACTTATCAGCTCATCGACCGTACGGTGCCGCTGGCCGACCGGCTGGTCGCACTGTCCCGGGTCCGCCTCCTGCGGGCCACAATCCGCGAGGTCATCTCCATCATCCGGGACATCCGCAGCTGACCAGCGCCGCGAGGTGACAGGGTGAATCACCGCGCGGCCTGCCTCACCCGCCGGGATGCTCCCTGAGCCGGCCGATACGGAGCCTCGTACCGGCCCAGGGAGCACGTCCCGCTGGCTGTTAACTGCTTGGCCTGTAACTTGCTTGGCCTGGTCAGCCAGCAGTCGGACGGCTGCGTTTACATGCCGCCGGGACCGCCATGGTTGCCACCCTGACCGCCATGGTTGCCACCCTGACCGCCGCCGCCGAAGCCGCCGCCGACGCCACCATGGCCGCCGCCGTGCCCGTGGATCGGCAGCAGGACGCACTTAACGTCCATGCCGCGGCCGACCAGAACCCAGATCTCCCGGCCCCGCTCCCACGGCGGGATGTACCTCGACGTGCACCAGTCGGAGCGCGTCGCGGGCGTCGCGTGAGCGGCCGTTGATGCCGATGCCACTCCAGGAGCCGCGAACGTTGCCGCTGCCCCGAGCCCTACCAGCACGGAAATGTACTTGGTCTTCATCCTGCCCTCCCCTTGTCAGGACGAAGCACGGCGTTCCGTGCTCCGCATTACCGCCGCGGCGGTAACCCCCCAGCGGAGCGGCCCAGGAAACTGGTACGGCAGCCTCAGATGGCTGCGCCCCCAGCGATCAAGCAGCGATAATACTACGTTCCGTATTTGATCAACTACCATACGGAGTTGTTCGGTGAGCCCCCGTGTGTCCGCGCCGCCCGGGCTGGCCAGCGCCACCAGCGGCCGGGCTATCGTGGCTGCATGCCGGATCGCAAGGAGATCCTGGAGGTCGCGGGCGTGACGGTCGCGGTCTCGAACCCGGACAAGGTCTTCTTCCCACGTACCGGGCACACGAAGCTGGACCTCGTCCGGTACTACCTGAGCGTGGCCGATGGCGCGCTGCGCGGCGTCGCCGGGCGGCCGATGATCCTGAAGCGGTTCGTGCACGGCGCGGACGGCGAGGCCTTCTTCCAGAAGCGGGCGCCCGACCGCCGCCCGGACTGGATCGAGACGGTCGAGCTGAGCTTCCCGTCGGGGCGCACCGCCGAGGAGGTCGTGGTCCGCGACGCGGCGCAGCTGACCTGGGTGGTGAACCTCGGCTGCGTGGACCTCAACCCGCATCCCGTGCGCGCGGAAGACATCGATCATCCTGACGAGCTCCGCGTGGACCTCGACCCGGTTCCCGGCGTCGGATGGCCGCAGATCCTGCAGGTGGCCCTGGTGGCGAAGGATGTCCTCAACGACTTCGGCCTCACCGCCTGGCCGAAAACCTCCGGCTCCCGCGGGTTTCACATCTACGCCCGCATCGAGCCGCGCTGGAACTTCACCGACGTCCGCCGCGCCGCGGTCGCGCTGGCCCGCGAGGTAGAGCGCCGCGCCCCGGACGCGGCAACCGCCCGCTGGTGGAAGGAGGAGCGGCACGGGGTCTTCGTCGACTACAACCAGAACGCGAAGGACCGCACGGTAGCCTCCGCCTACTCCGTCCGTCCCACCTCCGACGCCCGCGTCTCGACCCCCCTGACCTGGCCGGAAGTGCCTGACTGCCAGCCAGAGGCGTTCACTATCGACACGGTCCCGGCCCGGTTCGCCGATATGGGTGACGTGTGGCAGGGGATCGACGAGGCCGCGGGCTCGCTGGAGGCCCTGCTCCGGCTGGCTGGTGAGCAGGATGCGGCGGGGGCGCCCGACGCGCCGTGGCCGCCGCATTTCGCCAAGCAGGATGGCGAGGCTCCCCGTGTCCAGCCCTCAAAACGGCGGGCCGCCAGCCCGGCGGTGCCGGAGCCCGCGCCGAGCACGGCGAGCGGCCCGACCGGGCGCCGTAAGAGCAGCATGCCGCTCATCGAGGTGGCCCGTGCCGCCGGTCAGGCGGAGGCCATGGCCGGACTCGACCGGTGGAAGGAGCGGCACCCGGATGTCTGGCCTCTGCTGGCGGCCCCCGACGTGCTGGTGGACTCGATGCGAGGACGCAGTTCGACCTGGACCCGGATCCGGCTGAACCTGCGCAACGTCCCCGAGGCTGACCGGCCGCCGCAGGAGGCACTGGAAGTCGACTACGACCCCTGGGCATCGGGTGGCGCCCCGCCGCGGCCGCCAGCTACGAGCTGAGGACCCGCTCGCGGCGCCGCTGGACTTGCGGGGCACCTCAGCGGTGCCCGGCGGCCTTAGCCGCGGCTGCGGGCCTGGCCAAGGCAGCCTTGGCCGCGGCCGGGCCGACCGCGGGAGCCCTCGCCGCGCCTGGGTTGTAGCGGGCGGCGGGCGGCGTCAGAACGGTGAGGAGGCCGGTGATCGCCAGCGCCACGGCGAGCATGCCGCATTCCAGCTTGGTCACCAGGGCCGGCCCGGCGCCTGCGGCCGGCTGATGCCGCAGCCACACCCGCCCGGCGACGGCCAGGACGGCCACGACCGCGACGACCGCCGCCTTGATGATGACGACAATTCCGTACGCCGTGGTCAGCAAGGATCCGAGCGGGACGAGCACCAGCGCGGAGACCACACCGGTGGCGACCACGAGGGCGAAGAGCCACGCAGCGGCGTTCCCGTAGAGCCGGATCAGCCCCCGCACGGCCGACGGATCCGATCGCCAGCCGATCGCGGCACGGAGCACGTACAGCAGCATCCCCGACCAGAGCGCCGCGGGCAGCAGGTGCGCGTAGGTGAGCATGGCGCCGCCCACCGGGATGATGCCCTCCGGATGAGCACGCACCCCCTCGGCCCCGACGACCGCGAGAAGCGGAACCACGCTCAGGCCCGCGAGCCGCAAGCGCAGCAGCGCGGCAGCGGCCGCGAACCCGGCGACCTCGATAATCGCGATCACACCTGAGGTGCTCGACGACAGGCGGTGGGCCAACGGATGCGCCAGGCCGGCCGCCAGGCTGCCATCGCCAGCCGCGGCCACGGCCAGGCCGGCCGCCGCGATCAGGCCGAGCAGCGACGACCGCAGCGCCCACGGCGCCGGAAGCGGTCCAGCCGCCGCCCCTTTGTACTGCCTGGACAGCCCCCGGCCAGCCAGCCCGCCGAGGGCGCCGGACAACCCGGCGAACAGCAGCCAGCGCAAGAGCGCCACGACCCATGCCCCCGGCGAGGCCAGTGCTACCTGGCTGGCGGCGGCCGGGAGGGCTAGCTGGCCGGCGGCAGCCGGGAGGGCCAGCCCATGGAGCAACACGGGCCACATCATTGCAGCCGGTAACGATCAGAGTGGGTCAGGGGGCCGGCGGCGCGAACCCCGCGCTGCCCGCGCCGAACAGGTAGTGATCGGCGATGTGATTCAGCACCCGGCGGGCCTGCCGGAACCGGTCGGCCACCTCGCCGACGACATCGAGCCGCGCCGTGTGCAGCGGCGCCAGACGGCAGGCGGCGCGGTACCACCGCGCGCCAACGTATTCCAGCAGCTCGATGCCGGGCGCCTCAGCCAGCCGCTCGTACTCCCCGGCTGGCACCTGGGCGGCGCGGAGCAGCGCGGCCGCGCCGACCGGCGCGAACGCGTACACCGCCGCGTAGTCGGGGAATACGCCGGACAGGAACAGGGAGACGTCACCGAGCCTCCGGTAGACGCCAGGACGGTCGCTGTCCGGGACACCATCGAGCATCCCGGCCAGCCGGACCGGGTCGAGTTCACTGAAACGCCGCGTCCGCGGCCTGCCGCCACCCCTGACCCGGTACCGCCCGCTGGCCACGCGGGTGAAGGACGCGAGGAGTTCCGCCAGGAAAAGGCGCCGGCCCGGCGAGCCAAGGAAGTCCCTGAGATCGGGGACATCGAACAACGGCACCCGCTGCCGCAGGCCGGCACGTTCCGCGACGTGGTCCAGCGACGCCAGTTCGGCCGCGGACCGGTGTACCGCCACGGCGAAGGTCAGGAAGGGCGACACCGGGATCGATTGCCCGGCACCGGCGAAGTCATCACCGGAGCCGAATACTGCCTCGAACACGCGCGGATCGCCCAGCAAGCCGACGAGAGCCTCGGGGTCTGCGCGCAGCCACGAGGCATCATCCCGGGCGTGCGCCACTGAGGCCAGCACCCTCAGGTCGGCGTCCGTGAGGTGGCTCGCGTACTCGCTTCCAACGAGCGCCCCATCCATGCCACAACGTTACGCCGTCGCCAGCATCAGCTTTCGCTCCCCTCGCCTGCGTCGCAGCAGAGGCAGCGCGTCCCTGACGGCATTGCCGGTGGCCTGTGAGCATCGACAGCTAGCCTTCCCGGGGCCGTGATGCTCAGCTCGGGAATCAGTGAATCCGCCTGGTGACAGCCCGACGCCAAGGGTGCCGGCCGCCCCATCTTCCGGTCGACATCGACGTGGATCGCCGCGTTGTCTGCGGCCTGTTCGTCGGCAACGTCGTTGACGCCGCGTGCGCGACCGGCGGCACGGTGCATCATGGCCCGAGATCCGCCGCTGGCGCGGTGGCCCACCTGCCGGTCGACCCGCGCGCGGTTCCCTGCGCGTGCGGCCGGTTTACGCCGGGGTTAATTTCAGGAGTTGCAATAGTGACAGTGGCCAGTAGCCCTGCCGAGGATCACTAATAGCGTCAGAACAGCCATTACTACGGTTTACAAAGTTTCTCGGGCCGCGCTGGCTGAATTCGCCGAGGGAACCAGGTATTTCGGTTTCGCACCGTATGACCCCCAGGGGAGCGTGGTGGTCGCGGACTGATGATGCACTTCACCTCTTCATCCACACGCGCGGATCCGGCTCTCGCAGGCAGCGTTGCTGGTCCCCGGTGCGTCAGGCGTGCTGGAAGGCCAGCAGGAATTCGAGCAGGCCATGATTCTGCGTGGTGACAAAGCCGCTGAAGCTCGGGTTCGGGATTCCCCAGTCCGCGAAGGTAACCGGGATTGACCCGGAAATCTTGATCCCGGTCGACGTGCGCTCCGCCGTCAGCGGGAAGGTCACCGACCGGGTGCGGCCGTGCAGCGTGAGGTTGCCGGTCGCACTGTAGGTCTTGATCGCTCCCTCAGCAGGCAGCGGCGACAGTGAGATCGGGCTGGTCAGCGTGAACGTGCCCGCCGGGTACGAGGCCACGTCCATGATCCGGCCATCGAACTGCACGTCGCGCTGGCTCTGGTTGCTCTTGATCGTGGACATCTGGACGGTGAACGTTCCGGCGGTCACGCTCGTGCCGTTGATTGTCAGGTGGCCGGTGACCGACTTCGTGCGGCCGGCGGCGGTCTGGCTCTGCCCGGCCAGCACTTCCTTGACCCGGTACCCCACCTCGGAACCGCTCCCGATCGTCCAGGTGCCAGCGACCGGCACGGCCGAGGTGGCCTGGCCCGCCCCAGAACTGGACGGGCCCGCGCTTGCGCTGCTCTTGAGACTGAGCGGCGCCGGGGCCTTGCCCTCTATGAAGTGGATGAATACATAGGGGCCGCCCACGGCGAGGACAGCGACGACCACCACGCCGGCGATAATCCATCTCAGCCAATGCCGCGGTCCATGCGACGACATAATAGGCACTTCCCTTTATTGCAGTAAAGCGCCCAGCTGGTATCCAGACCGCCGGTAACGAGTCGATGTTCAAATAAAGATCCTCTCGCATGCTCCTTGCCCGCTTCATGTTTTTTCTGTAAAGCCTCTGAATAATTCCGGAGGCCAGGCTCTGAATGGTTCGGCGGTGTCGCGCAGGCGCAGACCTGCTACCGGCCGTGGCGGCTGTCCGCGGCCCCCCGGCCGGAGAAACCGCCCAGGGATGGGGAAAATGGCATGCGCGGCGCGGCGGCGCTGGGATAGGACTAGGCACGATGCCAGATCTCGTTGCGCCCACCTCCCGCGTCCGGGTCTCGTTCATCGCCGCCATGGACGAACTCCGGGCCGAGGGGCGCGGCGCGCCGGATGACAACAGCATGGTCGGAAGGGAGATTCGCGACTACGGCGCGGGGTGGGCCGACCCGGAGTTCTTCGAGGAGTACACCCGGCAGCTGCGCGAGCAGGCACTGGAGGACCCGGCACGGCCCAATGACCTCGTCCCGGCGACCACCCTGTGGTGGGCCGACGGCGGCGAGTACCTCGGCCGGATCGCCATCCGGCACCGGCTCACCCAGCACCTGCTGGAATATGGCGGCCACATCGGCTACGACATCAGGCCCTCTGCGCGGCGGCGGGGGCACGCCACCGCCATGCTCGCGCGCGCACTACCGGTTGCCGCAGGGCTGGGCATCGACCCCGTCCTGATCACCTGCGACGAGGTCAACATTGGCTCGCGGAAGGTGATCACGTCTAACGGGGGCCGGTTCGACGACCAGCGGGGCGTCAAGCTCCGCTTCTGGGTCCCGACCTCCTGACGCGCCGCAGCCGTTGCCGGCGCCGGTATCGCCGGAATGCGGGAGCGGGTCGGCATGTACGGCGGGGAGTTCCGGGCCGAGCCACTGCCGGGATGCGGGTTTCGGGTCACCGCCCAGTTTCCGCTGGCGGGCACAGGGCTGGCGGGCACAGGGCTGGCAAGCACCGGGCTGGCAGGCACGGGGGCATGACCATCCGCGTGCTGGTCGCCGACGACCAGGCCCTGGTGCGCGGCAGCTTCCGCATTCTCGTCGACACCGCACCCGACCTGGCCTCGGTCGGCGAGGCGGCGACCGGAACCGAGGCCGTCGAGCTCGCCCGGCGCGGAAAACCTGACATCGTCCTGATGGATATCCGGATGCCAGGCATGGACGGGATCGAGGCGACCAGGCAGATCACCGCCGCCGCGGAAACCTCCGCCGTCCGGGTGCTGATCCTGACCACCTTCGACCTCGACGAGTACGTCTTCGCCGCCTACGACACCGGCCTGGCCGGCACCCCTAAACCGGCGCCCAAGGGCTGACATCCCCCGGGGGCGGGCCGGAGGCGGTCGGCAAAGATGTCTCTCATGCCGAGCACGACCTGACCCGGACCCGCAGGCCCGCCGGGACCAGCACATGCGGCGGGACCTGGACCCGCATGCCCGCGGGGACCAGCCAGCGCGCCGGGACCTGGGCCCGCAGACCCGCTGGGACCTGGAGGTCCGCAGACCCGATGCCAGCCGGACCCAGACAGGCAGACCCAGCTGCGCCCAACGACTGCACCCTTGCCGCCGTTGACTCGGTCGCCAAGCTGACCGAAAGGACGACGACGGCAACGGCCAGGGCGGCCGCCACCACCCAGCCGGCTGCCCGGCTGACAAGCGCCTGCCGGACGGTATCGGCGCGGCGATGCCGGTTCGCCTGCCGGGCCGCTGGCGCGGTGATCGGCGGGGTCACGCCGGGTGCCTGGGGCTCCGGGCTGGCCGAGTGCTCTTGCTCGTCCACGTCAGCACACCTCATCGCACGGGAAATGGTCACCGCGGCCAAGCCTGGCCGGCGGTCCCGGGCCGGGTCGTCACGCCGGGGAGCCAACTCGGTGGTCATACCAGCGGGGCAGCCCGGCCCGGATGCCGGGCGATCTCATACCTGGGTATGACAACCCCGGGGCGGGGCCGCCGGACCCGGGTCAGCGGACCTGTGGCAGCACCTCGGACGCGATCAGCTCCAGGTGATCCAGATCGTGCAGGTCGAGGATCTGCAGGTACATCCGGCCCGTGCCCTCATCGGCGAAACGCCCGATCTTGTCCACCAGCTCGGCGGGCGTTCCGCCAAGCCCGTTGGCCCGCACGTCGTCCACATCGCGGCCGATCGCCCTGGCCCGCCGGGTCAGCTCCGCTGCGTCCCGCCCACAGCAGACGACCTGCGCGGCCGAGTAGACCAGCGAGCCGGGCTCCCGGCCCGCTGCCTGGCACGCCTCCCGGACGACGCCATAGAGCGCCGCGGTCGGCCCGACGTTCTCGAACCCGACGTTGTATTCGTCGGCATACTTCGCGGCGAGCCGCGGCGTGCGGCGCGGCCCCTTGCCGCCGATCAGGATTGGCGGGCGGGGCCGCTGCGCAGGCTTGGGCAGCGCGGGTGAGTCCGTCAGCGTGTAGTACGAGCCCGCGTAGGAGAATGTCTTTCCCTCGGGGGCCGTCCATAGGCCGGTGATAATGGCCAGTTGCTCCTCGAACCGGTCGAAACGCTCTCGGATTCCGGGGAACGGGATGCCGTACGCCGCGTGCTCCTCCGCGAACCAGCCAGCCCCCAGCCCGAGCTCGACCCGGCCGCCGCTCATGTTGTCGACTTGGGCCGCCGAGATCGCCAACGGCCCCGGATAGCGGAACGTGACCGGGCTCATCAGCGTGCCGAGCCGGATCCGGGACGTCTCGCGGGCCAGGCCGGCCAGCGTCACCCAGGCGTCCGTCGGCCCGGGCAGCCCGCTGCCGTCGCCCATCCTCAGGTAGTGATCGGACCGGAAGAACGCGTCGAAGCCCAGGCTCTCGGCGGCCCGCGCGACCGCCAGCAGCCTGCCGTAGTCGGCGCCCTGCTGTGGTTCAGTGAAGATCCTCAGTTGCATGAGTCCCATCCTGGCGCACCATGAATCTCAGGCACAGGGATCCTCAGGCACAGGGATCCTCAGGCACAGGGATCCTCAGGCACAGGGATCCAGGCGGGCGGCCGGCTGGGCGCGGCGCGGGCCCGGGGTTATGGTCGAGGGAATACCCGCCGACACCGTAAGGGAGCGACGATGACGTCCCCCGGCTGTGCAGATCCCCGGCTATGTCGCAGGTACGTGGGATCTCGATCCCGTCCATTCCCATATTGGCTTCGTGGTACGGCACATGATGGTGAGCAAGGTCCGCGGGCGCTTCACGTCCTTCCAGGCGCAGATCATCACCGCGG
>DAIRVB010000087.1:0-11210 GCA_036803065.1 Streptosporangiaceae bacterium | reverse complement strand
CCGCAGGTCCTTTAGGCACCGCAGGTCCCTTGGGCACGATTCCGCCCGGCCCGGCGCCGCCCGGCTGCTTGGCCGTGCCCCGCGCCGCCCCCCCTGACTGCTTGGTACTCCCCCTGAGCTGGTTCACGGGCCTGGCGGGCGCCTTGACTGCGGGCTTCGCGGACGGCTTGGCCGCCGCTCCGGCACCACCGGCCGCCCCGCCCCCGGCGGCCGCAGGCGTCAGCGGCGGGAACCTCTTGAACAGCACGTGCTGCTGGCCGAGCGTCCACAGGTTGGTCGTAACCCAGTAGAGAACCAGCCCGTACTGCCAGTACAGCCCGGAAAGCGCGAACACCGGCACGATGTAGGCCATGAACTTCTGCGACGACGCCATCGGGTTGTCGGGCGTCATCTGCGGTGTCATCCCGCGCTTGGTGCTCTGCCGCACAGTCATGAACGTCGTCGCGGCACTGACCAGGACGGTGATCAAGATCACCACGCGGCCGCTACTCGAAAGCGGGAACAGCGTCGGTGGCTTGATCGACGACAGGAACCTGTCGGCCACGGTGACACCGAAGATGTGCGCGTGCTGCGCGCTGGTCACGACCGCTTTGGTCAACCCGTACACGGGGTGGTCCTGGGAGATCGCGCGAAGCACCCCGAACAGCGCGAAGAACACGGGCAGCTGCGCCGCGATGGGCAGGCAGCCGGCTAGCGGGTTGGCCCCGTTCTCCTTGTAGAGCTTCATGGTCTCTTCGTTGAGCTTCGCCTTGTCGTTCTTGTGCTTCTTCTTCAGCTCAGCGACCTGCGGTGCGAGCACGGTCATTTTCCGTGTCGCGTGCATCTGCTTGATGAAGAGCGGCAGCAGCAGCAGCCGCATCAGCACGACGAGGACGACGATCGTGAGCGCCCAGGCCCAGCCGCTGGCCGGGCCGAACAACGCGCCCAGCCCGGCATGGAGGCGCATGATGACCCACGCGACCGCGTCGTACAGGGGGTTGAGCGGGTTCACGAGCTAGCTCCCTTGCGATGGCGTGGACAGCCGATCAGCGCGGCGGCCTGGCGGCACCGGGTCGAAGCCACCCCGGTGGAACGGATTACAGCGGCCGACCCTGCGCACTGCGAGCCAAGAGCCCCGCAATGCTCCATGTTCCTGCACCGCCTCGAAGGCGTACGCGCTGCACGAGGGCGCAAAACGGCACCGGGTTCCCAGCAACGGACTGACGAACCGGCGGTAGCCGCCAATCAGTGTCAGCAGCAGCCATGCGCCGGGCGAAGGCCGAGCACTGGCCTGCCGGTCACCTGACCTGGTCATCGGCTCAGCGCCCCCAGCTGCCGCCGCAGCAATGTGGCTATCACCAGGTCAAGTTCGGCGGCGAGATCCGCCTGGCGCGCGGTCGCGGCCTGTGGATTGGCTCTGACCACAAGCAGGCTACCTCCCGGCAGCGACTCCAGATACCCGAGCGTGGCCGAACGCAGCCGCCGCCGCACCCGGTTCCGTACCACGGCGCCCCCAATGGCACGGCTGACGACAAAGCCCACCAAGGCAGGCGCCTCACTGTTGGCCCGCACCAGCAGGTGACCAGTCAGCAGCCGACGGCCCGCGCGACTGCCGCCACGGACGGCCGCGGAGAACTCTTCCCGCCGCCGCATCCGGGCCTGTGCGGGAAGCACTGAGGACCTTCCCCGTCGTCGGCCGGCGCGGACTGATCAGACACTGACCCGCGCGCGGCCCTTGCGCCGCCGCGCGGCCAGGACGGCGCGTCCGGCGCGGGTCCGCATGCGCAGCCGGAACCCGTGCGTCTTCGCGCGCCGTCGGTTGTTCGGCTGGAACGTACGCTTGCTCACAGGAACTCCAGGTGCGGTGCTCGGGTTGCCCCGCCACCTAGGACGTCGGCCACTGGGCCGGCGGCGCGCAGGCGCGCAGCTACGCGGGCCATGGTGGCAGGGTCTGTTAACGTTACGCGCCGCGCTGACCACTGGTCAAACCAGCGCCCGGCGGCCAAGCCCGCGCGCCCCTCGCAACCCCGCCGTTTACCGAACGTCCACCGAGTGCGGCCCCTAGGCTGTGGACAACGAATCCGGCCGCGGCAGCCGCCGCGCGGAACGCCACTGGCTCCACGGACACTGTTCCTGCGCATTTCGAGTACTCCACGACATGCGGCGTGCACAACCTGTGGACAAAGCTGTTGATCACATGTGGGGGCGCGAGGTGGACAACTGATGAGTGAAGTGGACCTCGCGGCAGTATGGGCCCGGTCTCTGGACGAACTCGCGACCATGCACATCGAGCCGCATCAGCGGGCCTGGCTGAAGCTGACCAGGCCGCTGGGGCTGGTCGAGAACACGGCATTGATCGCCACTCCCAACGAGTTCGTCAAGGAGCAACTCGAAACCAGGCTGCGCGCGCTCATCACCCATGCCCTGTCGCGGGAACTCGGCCGCAGCATCCAGTTGGCGGTGACAGTCGATCCGACCGCCACGGGGATGGCCGCCTTCCCGCCCGCCCCGCTGGCCGAGGACGCGCTGCCGATGCCCGGCCACCTCGCGGCCGACAGGCCCAGGCATCTGGGCATGCCCG
This sequence comes from Streptosporangiaceae bacterium, assembly GCA_036803065.1. Taxonomy (GTDB): domain Bacteria; phylum Actinomycetota; class Actinomycetes; order Streptosporangiales; family Streptosporangiaceae; genus JAWWPY01. The sequence goes on along the minus strand of DAIRVB010000087.1, from coordinate 8,650 downwards.
CTGAAGGCGGCATCGGCCGCGCACCGGACCCCGGGGGCAGGCCCGCGCAGGATGCTCTCACGTCCGCCCAGGCGGACGGCGGCCGCGGCACGATCGCGGCCTTCGACCAAGCCGCGTCGTTTGACCCGGCCGGCACCCGCGAACGGCGCGATGCCGGAAACCATGCCGGGCCCGGCCCGGGAGCCGGTACGCCCCGCCCGACCCAGGCCCGGCTCAACCCCAAGTACACCTTTGAGACGTTCGTGATCGGCTCGAGCAACCGTTTCGCGCACGCCGCGGCCGTCGCGGTCGCCGAGGCGCCGGCCAAGGCGTACAACCCGCTGTTCATCTACGGCGACTCGGGCCTGGGCAAGACTCACCTGCTCCACGCCATCGGCCACTACGCGCAGAGCTTGTATCACGGCGTGAAGGTGCGCTACGTGAGCTCAGAGGAGTTCACCAACGACTTCATCAACATGATCAGGGACGGCAAGCAGGACGGATTCCGGCGCCGTTACCGCGATGTAGACGTGCTCCTGGTGGACGACATCCAGTTCCTGGAGAATAAGGAAGGAACCCAGGAGGAGTTCTTCCACACCTTTAATACCTTGCATAACGCTAGCAAGCAGATAGTCATCTCCAGCGACCGCGCGCCCAAGCGCCTGGTCACCCTGGAGGACAGGCTGCGCAGCCGGTTTGAGTGGGGACTGCTCACCGACGTGCAGCCCCCCGAGCTCGAAACGCGCATCGCCATCCTCCGCAAGAAGGCGGTACAGGAAGGGCTCAACGCGCCTCCCGAAGCCCTTGAGTACATCGCTAGCCGTATCTCCACGAACATCCGCGAACTCGAGGGCGCCCTCATCCGGGTGACGGCCTTCGCGAGCCTCAACCGGCAGTCGGTAGACCTCCAGCTCGCGGAGATCGTCTTGAAGGACCTCATCCCTGAGGCTCACGGCCCCGAGATCACGGCCGCCACCATCATGGGGCAGACGGCTTCGTACTTCGGGCTGTCCATCGATGACCTGTGCGGCACGTCGCGTTCCCGGGTCCTGGTAACCGCCCGGCAGATCGCTATGTACCTGTGCCGCGAGCTGACCGACCTGTCGCTGCCGAAGATCGGGCAACACTTCGGGGGACGTGATCACACCACGGTGATGCACGCGGACAGGAAGATCCGATCCTTGATGGCCGAACGGCGGTCGATCTACAACCAGGTCACCGAGCTCACCAACCGAATCAAACAGCAGGCGCGGTCCAGGTGAACAAGCACATAACAGTGCTGCCGGTCACTATCGGTACACACAGGCTGTGGACATCTCTGTGGACAGGCTTGGGACGAGCAGAGGACAACTCCCGGAAAACAGGGGGCATCCGCTGGAAAACTGGCCGCCAAAGGCCTGCTGTCCACAGCGCTTCCCCCGCCGTGGCCCACTGCCACACAGGCTCTGTGGACGCTCATATGGCCTCTGACCTGGGGAGTCAGGCACTTTCCCCAGTGTCCACCGACCCTATGACGACTACTTATCGTTATCTCACTGAAGGCCAACTACCCAGTAGGGCGGGCACCGCTCCTCCGGCTATCAAACACCGGACTCCAGCGGCAACCCGGCCACAGTCCGGCATACCCGGCCGCCCGGCCGCGTGAACCAGAGGCAACACACGGAACGCACTTTTGGCAGAACGGGAGGGACCTTCCGGTGAAGATCGAGGTGGAACGCGACGTGCTGGCCGAGGCGGTGGCCTGGACGGCCCGCGCCCTGCCGACCCGCCCGGCCGTCCCCGTCCTGGCTGGCATGCGCCTTCAGGCGGACACGGAACTCACTCTGTCCAGCTTCGACTACGACGTGTCCGCGCAGGCTCGGGTGCCAGTAGCCGCCGCCGAGGACGGGGTCGCGCTCGTGCCCGGGCGGCTCCTCGCCGAGATCACGCGGAGTCTTCCTTCCCGGCCGGTGGAAATAAGCTCGGACGGCGCACGCACGACTCTCACCTGCGGAAGCGCCACGTTTTCGCTGCTCACGATGCCCGCCGAGGACTATCCGACGCTGCCGGAGATGCCCGCCCCGGCCGGAACCATCGGCAGTGACGCTTTCGCCTCGGCGGTCGGCCAGTCCGCGGCGGCCGCTGGCCGTGATGACACGCTGCCCGCCCTGACCGGCGTCAGGATAGAAATCGCGGGCGACACGCTGACCCTGGTGTCCACGGACCGGTACCGCCTGGCGGTCAGGGAACTCCGGTGGAGCCCGGCCCGGCCGGACCTGTCGGCTTCCGTCCTGGTGCCGGCCCGGGCGCTGGCCGAGACCGCCCGGGCGCTGACAGCGGGCGCGGAGGTGTCGATCGCGCTCGCCCTGCCCGGCGAGGAAGGGGCGGGCGGCGAAGGCATGATCGGGTTCGAGGGGGCCGGACGCCAGACCACGACCCGCTTGCTCGGCGGAGACTTTCCCCGCTACCAGGCCCTCCTGCCGAACCATGTGAACGGGATCGCGGAACTGGCCGCCGGCCCGTTCGCCGAGGCGGTCAAGCGGGTGGCGCTCGTCGCCGAACGCAACACCGCGGTGCGCCTGTCGTTCTCCGCCGGCCAGCTCGTCCTGGAGGCTGGAACGGGGGACGAAGCCCAGGCGGTCGAGGTACTGGAGGCCGGCTACGAAGGAGACGACATCCAGATCGCCTTCAACCCGCAGTACCTGCTCGACGGCCTCACCGCGATTGACTCGGACGTCGCCCGGATCGCGTTCACCGAGCCCGGCAAGCCCGCGCTGATCACCGGCAAGCCCGCCCCTGACGAGCAGCCCGACTACCGCTACCTGCTGATGCCGATTCGCCTCGGCGGCTAGACCCGGCACCGGCGGTTCTCGCGGGTAATGTCTCCAGGTGTGCACCTGACCCGCCTCGCGCTTACCGATTTCCGGTCCTATGCGGCGGCGGACCTGAGTCTCGGGCCGGGTGTGAGCACTCTTCTGGGTGCGAACGGCCAGGGAAAGACGAATTTTGTCGAGGCCGCAGCCTACGTCGCGACGCTCGGCAGCCACCGGGTCGCTGGCGACGCGCCGCTGGTGCGCCGCGGCGCGGAGCGCGCCATCCTGCGCGCGGCAATTGTTTCACCACAGCGGGACAGCCTGGTCGAGATCGAGATCAACCCGGGGCGGGCGAACAGAGCACGGGTGAATCGCGTGCCGGTGCCACGGCCCCGTCAGGTGCTCGGGGTGCTGCGCACTGTGCTTTTCGCACCCGAGGACCTTGCGGTGGTCAAGAACGATCCCGAGCAGCGCCGGCGGTACCTCGACGAACTCCTGGTGGCCAGCGCCCCCCGGTACGCGGGCGTCCGGGCCGACTACGAGCGAGTTGTCCGGCAGCGGACCGCGCTGCTGAAGTCGGCCCGTGCCCGGTCGGGCTCGCGTGCGTTCGCCCGGGCCGGCCGGCCGCGCAGCGACCGCGGCCCACGCGATGACCACACCGACCAGGAAGAAACCGGCGGGGAAGGGATGGGGCTGGCTGGTGCGCTCGGCGCCTGGGACGAGCACCTGGCATTGAAGGGCGCCGAACTGCTCGCGGGCCGGATCGAGCTGACGGACGCACTCCGCCCGTTGGTCGCCAAGGCATACGCCGAAGTCTCCGGAGAGGTCGGCGAGGCCAGCATCACCTACCGCCAGTCCAGTGCCGGCCAGGAATCCAGCGAGCCGGGGGGTACCGGCCAGGAGTCCAGTGCCAGTCTGGGGGGTGACACTGGTCCACGGGTTGACCGGGCGGTGCTCGCGGACGGATTGCGTGAGGCGCTGGTCCGGGCGCGGCCCGACGAGCTGGAGCGGGGCGTCTGCCTGGTCGGCCCGCACCGGGACGAGTTGGAGCTGCGCATCGGCGACCTGCCCGCCCGGGGCTACGCGAGCCACGGCGAATCCTGGTCAATGGCGCTCGCGCTCCGCCTCGCCGGTTACGAGCTTCTGCGGGCTGACGGCGACGACCCGGTGCTGATTCTCGATGACGTGTTCGCGGAACTGGACAGCGGTCGCCGGGAGCGGCTAGCCGGCCTGGTCGGCGGGGCCGAGCAGGTGCTGGTCACCGCGGCCGTGCCCGCTGATGTCCCCGCCGTGCTGGCCGGGGTGCGGTTCGAGGTGGCCGCTGGGGTGATCACCCGTGCCTGACGGCGTGCCTGACCGTGATGCGGACGAGAGCGCGCGGCTCGCCAGCGAGGCGCTGGCCAGAGCGAAGGCCGACGCAAGGGCCCGCGGCGAGGCACCACCGATCGGGGCGATTCATGCTGACCGGCTCGCGGGTGGCGACCAGCGTGCCGACCGGGCCGACCGGACGCGCCGCCCCCGGCGGGCCCGCCGGGACGACCCGCAGCCGCTGCACGCCGCGATCGAAGGGCTCATCGATGATCAGGGCTGGCAGACGGCCAGCGCGGTGGGCTCGGTGTTCGGCCGCTGGGACCAGATCGTAGGGGCCGACCTCGCCGCGCACACCCTGCCGGACGGGCTCACCGAGGGCGAGCTTGTCGTGGTCGCTGACTCCACAGCGTGGGCCACCCAGGTGCGGTTGCTGGCCGCCACGCTGATCCGGAGGCTCAATACCGAACTGGGGGACGGCACCGTCACGCGGGTGAAAGTACGCGGACCGGAACAACCACGGCGGGCCGGCGAGTGGAGGGTACGCGGCGGTCGCGGCCCGCGTGACACTTACGGCTGAGACGGAGGGTCCTCCCAGGTAAAATGTAAGAGCGTCGCTAGGGCAGGCAGAATACCGGACGGGACCTGCATGGCCGGCGGGCGCGTATCCCTTCCAGGAGGCTTGCCCTTGTCCTACGACGCACGTTCGATCACGGTCCTAGAGGGCCTTGAGGCGGTGCGCAAGCGTCCCGGCATGTACATCGGCTCGACCAGCGCGCGCGGCCTGCACCATCTGGTGCAGGAGGTCGTGGACAACGCGGTCGACGAGGCGCTCGCCGGGTTCTGCGACCGGATCGACGTCACCCTACTTGCCGACGGGGGTGTCCGGGTCGCCGACAACGGCCGCGGCATTCCCGTTGACGAGCATCCAGTCGAGAAGCGCCCCGCGGTGGAGGTCGTGCTTACGACCCTGCACGCGGGCGGCAAATTCGACGGCAAATCGTACGCGGTCTCCGGGGGCCTGCACGGCGTCGGCGTGTCCGTGGTGAATGCCCTGTCCGCCCGCCTTGAGGTGGAGATCCGGCGCGATGGATATGTCTGGCGGCAGTCGTACGAGCTGAGCCGGCCAGTCACGGAGCTCAGCCGGGGCGAGAATACCGACGAGACCGGCACAATTATTTCGTTCTGGCCTGATAGCTCGATTTTCACGGAGACCACAGACTGGAATTTCGAAACGCTCTCGCGCCGGCTCCAGGAGATGGCGTTCCTCAACCGGAGCCTGGCCATCAACCTGACCGATGAGCGGCCGGAGCATGCCAGCGACGAGTCGCGGGTGGTCAATTACCGCTACGAGGGCGGCATCGCGGACTTCGTGCGCTACCTGAACGCCTCAAAGGACGCGGTGCACGCCTCGGTGATCGACTTCGGCGAGGGGGGCAACGGGATCTCGGCCGAGATCGCGATGCAGTGGAACGCCTCCTACGCCGAGTCGGTGCACACCTTCGCCAACACGATCAACACGGCTGAGGGCGGCACCCACGAGGAGGGGTTCCGGGCCGCGCTCACCTCGATCGTGAACAAGTACGCCAAGGAACAGAAGTTGCTGCGGGAGAAGGACGACAACCTCCTCGGCGAGGACGTCCGGGAGGGCCTCACCGCGATCGTCCACGTCAAGCTGGCCGAGCCTCAGTTCGAGGGCCAGACCAAGACCAAGCTCGGCAACACCGAGGCCAGGTCGTTCGTGCTGAAGGTCTGCAACGACCATCTGCGGGACTGGTTCGATCGCAACCCCGGCGAGGCCAAGGACATCATCACCAAGGCCACCCAGGCGGCCCGGGCCAGGATGGCGGCCCGCCAGGCCCGCGACCTGACCAGGCGCAAGGGCCTGATGGACACCAACTCGCTGCCGGGGAAGCTGTCCGACTGCCAGTCGAGTGACCCGGAGCGGTGCGAGATCTACGTGGTCGAGGGAGACTCGGCCGGCGGCTCCGCCAAGCAGGGCCGGGACTCGGAGTTCCAGGCCATCCTGCCGCTCCGCGGCAAGATCCTGAACGTCGAGAAGGCCAGGATCGACCGGGTCCTGAAGAACAACGAGGTCCAGGCGTTGATCACCGCACTGGGCACCGGCATCCACGACGACTTCGACATCTCCAAGCTTCGCTACCACAAGATCGTCCTGATGGCCGACGCGGACGTGGACGGCCAGCACATCACCACGCTGCTCCTCACCCTGCTGTTCAGGTTCATGAAGCCGCTCATTGAGGCCGGCCACGTGTACCTCGCGCAGCCGCCGCTCTACAAGATCAAGTGGGAGGGGCGCGGGGTGGAGCCGGACTACGTCTACTCCGACCGGGAGCGGGACGCGGTCATCGAGGCGGGCATCGAGGCGGGCCGCCGGGACCCGAGGCCGAAGGACGGCATCCAGCGGTACAAGGGCCTGGGCGAGATGAACGCGGGCGAGCTGTGGGAAACCACGATGAACCCGGCCAAGCGCGTCCTGCGGCAGGTGACGCTCGACGACGCGGCGCAAGCCGACGAGCTGTTCAGCGTGCTGATGGGCGAGGACGTCGAAGCACGGCGGTCGTTCATCCAGCGAAACGCCAAGGATGTCAGGTTCCTCGACATCTAGATCCACCGGCGGGGGACGCCGCGCGCGATTCCCCCGGGATCTGGGAGACCTGACCCCTAAAGAGACATGGAAGAGGTTGGCACGTGACTGACGTGGACGCGGGGGGCGCCCCGGCGCCGGAGTACGACCGGACCGAGCCGGTCGACATCCAGGTGGAGATGCAGCGCAGCTACATCGACTACGCGATGTCGGTCATTGTCGGCCGGGCGCTCCCGGACGTCAGGGACGGCCTCAAGCCGGTGCACACCCGCATCCTGTTCGCGATGTACGACGGCGGCTACCGGCCCGACCGCGGCTACTTCAAGTGCGCGCGGGTCATCGGCGAGGTAATGGGCCAGTACCACCCGCACGGCGACTCCGCCATCTACGACGCGCTCGTCCGGCTCGCCCAGCCGTGGTCGATGCGGATGCCGCTGGTGGACAGCCAGGGAAACTTCGGCTCGCCCGGCAATGATCCTGCCGCCGCGATGCGGTACACCGAGTGCCGCCTTGCCCCGCTGGCCATGGAGATGCTGCGGGACATCGACAAGGAGACCGTCGACTTCCGGCCCAACTACGACGGGCGCGGAGCCGAGCCCGTGGTGCTACCGAGCCGGTTCCCCAACCTGCTGGTCAACGGGTCCGAGGGGATCGCGGTGGGCATGGCCACCAAGATCCCGCCGCACAACCTGCGCGAGATCGCCGCGGGCGTCCAGTGGTACCTGGCGAACTTCGACGCAGGAGATGAGGAACTGCTCGACGCGCTGATCGAGCGGGTGAAGGGACCCGACTTCCCCACCAGCGGGCTGATCGTCGGCCGCCGCGGCATCCAGGAGGCCTACCGGACCGGGCGCGGGTCGATCACCATGCGGGCCGTGGTCGAGGTCGAGGAGGACGCCCGGGGCCGCGCCTGCCTGGTGGTCACCGAGCTCCCGTTCCAGGTCAACCCGGACAACCTGGCCGTCAAGATCGCCGAGCTGGCCAAGGACGGCCGGGTCACCGGCATCGCCGACGTCCAGGACCAGAGCAGTGGCCGGACTGGCCAGCGGCTGGTGATCGTGCTGAAGCGGGACGCGATCGCCAAGGTCGTGCTCAACAACCTCTACAAGCACACTCAGCTGCAGGACACGTTCGGCGCGAACATGCTCGCGCTCGTGGACGGCGTGCCGCGCACGTTGCGGATCGACCAGATGGTCCGGTACTGGGTCACCCACCAGATCGAGGTCATCGTCCGGCGTACCCGCTACCTCCTTCGCATTGCGCAGGAACGCGCGCACATCGTGAGCGCACTGCTCAAGGCGATCGACGCCATCGACGAGGTCATCGCGCTCATCCGGGCCAGCGCCTCGGCCGCCGTCGCCCAGCAGGGCCTGATGGAACTGCTGGATATCGATGAGGGCCAGGCCCGCGCCATCCTCGACATGCAGCTCCGCAAGCTGGCCGCCCTGGAGCGCCAGGCGCTGGTGGACGAGTATGAGGAGCTGATGGCCCGCATCGCCGAGTACGAGGCCATCCTGGCCTCGCCGGAGCGGCAGCGGCAGATCGTCGGCGAGGAACTCGGCGAGATCGTCACCAAGTACGGGGACGAGCGGCGGACCAGGATCATCGCCTATGACGGCGACGTGACTGATGAAGACCTCATCGCCGAGGAGGACGTGGTCGTCACCATCACCCGTGGCGGCTACGCGAAGCGCACCAAGACGGACCTGTACCGGGCGCAGCGGCGGGGCGGCAAGGGGGTGCGCGGCGCGCAGTTGCGGACCGACGACATCGTCGACCACTTCTTCGTCACCACCACCCACAACTGGATCCTGTTCTTCACCAACAAGGGACGCGTCTACCGGGCCAAGGCCTACGAGCTGCCCGACACGGCGCGGGACGCGCGGGGCCAGCACGTGGCGAACCTGCTGGCCTTCCAGCCGGACGAGCGCATCGCCGAGGTACTGGCGCTGCGGGACTACTC
>DAIRVB010000086.1:9495-11285 GCA_036803065.1 Streptosporangiaceae bacterium | reverse complement strand
CATGATCACGGAAGATTACTGGGCGTATTCGACGGAGATGATCCGTGATCATGGAAACGGGCATGCCTGGGGGCGCTTTGCGGCGCAGACCGGGACGAAACCCTCTCAGGACCACGGGTCGGCTCACCCGCGTGGCACCCGCCAACTGTCAGCCGGGGCTGCGACTATGGCAGACATGAACGCGATCTTGCTGTTGGCAGTGCTCGCGCTCGGCCTTGTCCTGGGCGCCGTGATCGGCCTGCTGTATGCGCGAGGCCACCAGGCGGACGCCACGGCCGAACTGACCGGCCGGGCCCGGGCCGCCGACGAGCGTGCCCGCGCCGCGGAGGAGCGGGCGGCGCTGATGGACGGCAGGCTCGCCGAGCGCTTCCAGGCACTCTCCGCCCAGGCGCTCGACGCCAGCACCCGTCGCTTCCTGGAGATGGCAGAGGGACGGCTCGGTGCCGCCAACGCCAGGGCTGCTGGCGAACTCGAGAATCGACGTGCCGCCGTGGAACACCTCGTCGGGCCCCTGAAGGAAACGCTCGCCCGGGTGGAAGCCCAGCTTCGCGACTCGGACGCGGCGCGGCGGGCGTCACACGCCGCGCTTACCGAGCAGGTGACCATCGCCCGGCAGAGCTCGGACCAGCTCCGCACCCAGACCCAGGCCCTGGTGACTGCGCTCCGCCGCCCTGAGGCCCGTGGCCGCTGGGGCGAGATGCAGCTACGCCGCGTGGTGGAACTGGCCGGGATGAGCGCCCGGTGTGACTTCGACGAGCAAGTGGGAGTCGCCACCGACGAGGGCGCTCAGCGGCCGGACATGGTGGTGCGCCTGGCCGGCGGCAAGAACATCGTCGTGGACTCCAAGGTCTCGCTGGCCGCGTACCTGGAAGCCGCTGAGGCGGGCGACGAGTCCGTGCGTGACACGCGCCTCGACGCGCATGCACGGCACTTGCGGGAGCACGTGGACCGGCTGGCCGCCAAGGCGTACTGGGCGGCGGTCAGCCCGGCACCGGAGTTCGTGGTGCTGTTCATCCCCGGTGAGGCGTTTCTCGCCCCGGCACTGGAACATGACCCTGGGCTCCTGGACTATGCGATGGGGCGCAGAGTCCACATTGCCACGCCCACGACGCTGGTCACGATGCTGCGCACCGCGCAGTACGCGTGGCAGCAGGCGGCGCTCTCGGAGAACGCCCGTGCCGTGTTCGATCTCGGCCGGGAACTCTATGACCGGATCGCCGGCCTGGGTAAGCACGTCGACCGGCTAGGCCGGGCACTGACCAATGCCGTGTCCACTTATAACCAGGCCGTTGGCTCACTGGAAAGCAGGGTCCTGGTCAGCGCCCGGCGGCTGAACCAGCTCGGCGTGGTCGACGGCGAACTGGAGACGCCCGGCTTGATCGAGCAGACCACGCGGGCGCTGTCCGCACCCGAGCTTGCCGCCGAGCCGGGCCCCGAACTCGTCGCGGAACCGGTCCCCGGGCTCGCAAGCGGGTCCGCCCAGGACCGCGCCCACTCAGACCATGCCAGCCAGGACCGTGCTGATGAAGACCTAGTCGATGAGGACCTGGCCGGTCAGGAGCATCCTGGTCAGCAGCACGGTAATTTCGTTGCCGCGCCCAGCCGCGCCGTAGCGGCGCGGTAGACACGCCAGGTCCAGTGCTAGTGGCAAGCGACGACATCACCGCCGGGGACCGGCCCGATCCCGGACGGCCCGATCCAGGACGGCCCGTCAGCAGCCGGCCCGTCCCCGGACGGGCCGCCTGGCTCGCGTGGCCGGCGCGGGCCTCACTGAGGCCGCGATGTGGCTG
>DAIRVB010000086.1:6294-9395 GCA_036803065.1 Streptosporangiaceae bacterium | reverse complement strand
GGGCCGCCTGGCTCGCGTGGCCGGCGCGGGCCTCACTGAGGCCGCGATGTGGCTGTACGCACTGCGGGTCTCCGGCCTGGTCAGTGCCGATATGCCAGCGAGACAGCGGCGCAATGTCACGCTCCGAATGCTGGCGGACCCCTGGTATTCGTGGTGTCGATCCCCGTCGCATTCGTCGCCCCCGGACAGGCCGAGTATGTATGGATCATGGTGTGGGTGCTGAACCTGGTCCTCAGCCGGCTGACGCGACGGGAGGAGGTCAGGAACTCGCGGGATGAAGCACCCGCATGATGCACAGACCCGGCTGATACGCCGGGGTAGCGCAACGGCCGTTGTCGGCCGGATCAGCAGGGAGCGGAGGAGCGGAGCGTGTCCCAACCATGGCAGGAGAAGCCCTGGCCCGCGCGCGGGCCGGGGCGAGGACGCGCCGGCTCACCAGGTGAGCCGGGGAGCGGCTGGTCGCGGAGCCGCATCATTCTCACGGGACGGTCAGACCAGAGGGAGCCGCTGAGCCCGGGCGCTCCCGCGCCGGACGACGACAGGCGCGGCCGCCCGTCTGCCGATCAGCCCTCGGCAGCCCGGCTCACCGGGCGTGGCGCGCTCCTGGGCATGTTCGTCCTTTCGTTCCTCGGCATCCTCGTCTCCAGCTGGCTGCACTGGAGCCCGCTCGCCGGTGGGAGCTTCGTGCTCGGCTGCGCGGCGGCGGCCCGGTGGACCAAGCCCCGCGACTTGCTGAGCGTCGTGGTCAGCCCGCCAGTTCTCTTCTTCTGCGCGCTGCTCAGCGTCAAAGCGCTGACCTCCACAGGCAACATGCTCGTCTCGATCGCCGAGGGGACCACCCTCACGCTGGCGAGCGTCGCGCCGTGGCTGTTCGCCGGCGTAGCCGTGTCCTTGATCATCGCGTGTTTCCGCGGGCTGCCTCGCTGCATCCGCGACCTGCGCCGCGACCTGCGCGCACAGCGCTAAAGGCCTCGACCTTCCACAACGATGGGCCGCAGCCTCTGCCCCGATCGATGACAGGGCCTGTGGATAAGCCTTATCAGTGAACTGATAACCGAGATCGGGGACGGGGGGCCGGGCTGCGGCCCGGACCCCGCGTGAGGTGCCTCCCGGTGTCGCTCAGGCTCTGGGGAGACCCGCACGTGACTTCCGGGGAGACCCGCCACGTGACTGGGGTGCCTCATATGGAGTGGTATGCCTGGCTAGAACCCTTACCCGGTCGGGCCCTAGCCCTTCCGGGGCGCCGCCCGGCGCAGTTCCGGCGGGAGCGCGAACTGGAGATGCTCCTCGGCCGCCTCGACTTCCTCGACGCTGCCGAATCCGCAGGCGGCGAGCCAGTCCAGCACACCGGAGACCAGTTCCTCGGGGACGGAGGCGCCGCTCGTCAGCCCGACCGTGGCCACGCCATCCAGCCACCGCTCGTCGACCGCCGTCGCGTCCTCGACCAGATAGGCCGCGGCCGCGCCGGCGTCCAGAGCGACCTCGACGAGGCGCACCGAGTTAGACGAGTTGCGGGAGCCAACCACGAGGACCACGTCTGAGTCACTGGCGATCTGCTTGACCGCAGCCTGGCGATTCTGCGTCGCGTAGCAGATGTCGTCGCTGGGCGGGTCGGCCAGCAGCGGGAACCGCCCACGGAGCGCGGCCACCGTCTCGTTCGTCTCATCGACGGAGAGCGTCGTCTGAGACAGCCACGCCACCCTGGCCGGGTCGCGGACCTGGACGTCGGCGCCTCCCTGGGGACCGTCCACCAGATGAATACGGGACGGTGCTTCCCCGGTCGTGCCGACGACTTCCTCATGACCTTCATGCCCGATAAGGAGGATGTCGTAGTCCCGGGCCGCGAAACGCCTGGCTTCGTTGTGCACCTTGGTGACGAGCGGGCAGGTGGCATCGATCGTCCGCAGGCTGCGGCGCTTCGCGTCGTCGCGGACCTGAGGCGCGACGCCATGTGCGGAGAATACGACGACCGCACCCTCCGGCACTTCCTCGGCCTCATCAACGAAGATCGCCCCGCGCTCTTCCAGGCCCTGCACAACATGCTTGTTGTGCACAATCTCTTTGCGCACGTAAACGGGCGCCCCATAGCGTTCGAGCGCGATCTCGACGGACTGCACGGCGCGGTCAACGCCCGCGCAGTAGCCGCGGGGCTTGGCGAGCAGGACACGTCGGGTCTTCACGGGCATGTCCCCCATGGTAGTTGAGGCGTTCCGAGCTTGCTGCTGGCGCCGCACCCCTGGCCTCGCTGGGCGGTAACCTGTCCCCAGGCGCCTGCCGCTCCCAGCGGCATGCTCCAAGGGCCCCCTGCTGGGCCCACGGGCCACGCGTGGCGCCCGGGATGCACCCGAGGGAGAGCGATCGCGATGCCTTTGCCGCAGGTCAACGAACGTATCAAAGAGGTCCCGGCACAGGCGCTGCGGGCCGTGTTCGCTGGGATCGGCCAAGTGCTGCTCGTGGCCGACAAAATCAGGAACCGGGCGGTCGAGCAGGTCTCCGGAACAACAGCGGTCACCGCTCCACCGCGCGAGGCTCCAGCTACCGAACCTGCAGCAGAGCCGGCCGCCGGGGCGGGCGAGCCGCCCGAGCGAGCCGGGCGAGCCGGGCCAGCCGAGCCAGCCGGGCCAGCCGGAAAGGCTGAGCCAGCCGCGGAGGGCAGCCGGTGGCGATCGCTGGACGAGACAGGCAATGTCAGGCTGATCTCGGAAGGTGACGGGGCCGCCGCGGCCCCGGTTAGCGCCCCGGCGCCCCCCGACAGCGCCGCTCCAGCCGCGCCCGTCACGGACGAGGCACCAGCGGACAAGGCGCCTGCGGACGAGGTCCCCGCGGACGAGGCGCCAGCGCCCCCGCAAGCCTCAGCCGCGCCCGATGCGGCCGCTGCGGACGTAGCAGAGCAGGGTGGGCTGCCACTGTCCAACTACGACGAGCTCACCATCGCCTCGCTCCGCGCCCGGCTGCGGGTTCTCAGCGTTTCCCAGATCACCACCCTGCTCGAATATGAGAGGGCCGCCCAGGCCAGGCCGGCCGTGATCACCATGTTCGAGCGCCGCCTGGCCAAGCTTGCCCAGGACGCCGGCTGAGTGCCGGCCCACGGCCAGCCAGCC
>DAIRVB010000086.1:0-6194 GCA_036803065.1 Streptosporangiaceae bacterium | reverse complement strand
CCAGCCGGCCGCGCCCCAGCCAGCCAGCCTCCAGCCATTAGTCAGCCGGTAACCAGTCACCATGGCCCTTGAGACCTCGGCCGACTCACCGGTCCCGGTGCGTACCGTCATGCGCCTGGTCGGCGATTGGATCGGGCGTCTCGGGCGGATCTGGGTGGAAGGGCAGATCGCCGAGCTAACCAGGCGCGGTGGCACCGCATTCCTGACCCTCCGCGATCCGGTCGCCGCGGTGTCGGTCAGGGTTATCTGCGCGCGCACCGTGCTCGACGCGTCTGACCCCCCGCCCGCCGAAGGGGCCCGGGTCCTGGTCTGGGCCAAGCCCGACTTCAATGCCAACAAGGGATCGTTTTCCCTCTCCGCGGTCGAAATCCGCGCCGTTGGCATTGGTGAACTGCTCGCCCGGCTGGAACGGCTGCGGCGCACCCTGGCGGCGGAGGGTCTCTTCGCCGCGGAGCGTAAACGACCGCTGCCGTTCCTGCCCGGAGAGATCGGCTTGATCTGCGGCCGGGACTCCGCCGCGGAACGGGACGTCCTCCGCAATGCCGCCCGGCGCTGGCCCGCGGTGCGGTTCCGGGTGGAGCAGGTCGCGGTCCAGGGCGGGTACGCCGTGGCCGAGGTCATCGACAGCCTGCAGCGCCTCGACGCGGACCCGGCGGTAGAGGTCATCATCATTGCCCGCGGTGGCGGGTCGATCGAGGACCTGCTGCCCTTCTCCGACGAGTCGCTCGTCCGGGCCGTGGCCGCCTGCCAGACCCCCGTGGTCAGCGCCATCGGGCACGAGCAGGATGCTCCGCTCCTCGACTACGTCGCCGACGTCCGCGCGTCCACCCCCACCGACGCGGCCCGGCGGGTTGTTCCAGACGTTGCCGAGCAGCTCGCGCTCATCGCCCAGTTGCGCGGCCGGGCACGCCGTTGCGTGGCCGGCAGGCTGGACCGCGAGTCGTCCTGGCTGGCCGGCCTGCGGTCCAGGCCAGTCCTCGCCTCCCCGGTCCGTGAAGTGGAGCGGCGCCAGGAGCAGGTGCTCGCCCTGGCGCAACGGGCGCACCGCTGCCTGTCCGCCCGGCTGGACCGGGCCCATGACGACGTGGCGCACACCCGCGGCCGGCTGCTGGCCCTCTCCCCCGCCGCGACACTACGCCGTGGTTACGCGATCGTTCAGCGCGCGGACGGTACCGTGGTGCGAACGGCCACGAACGTGGCCGAAGGCGAGAAGCTCACCGTCCGGTTCGCGGAGGACCAGATGGTCGTGGCGGCAGAAAGGAATGATCGTTCCGAGGTGGCCCAGATCACCTCACCCAGCACCTGATAGCACTTTCTCCCCCGTTGCCAGTCACGCGTTTCTTCGCGCACCGAAGTGGTGAGAAGCAGGACAATGCTGTGAGCCGGGGGGTCAGCAGAGTGCGAGCGCAGATCGTGCCGACACGACGCCGCAAAGCCGTCACGCACCCGAACGAGCGCCCCAGCGAGGACCCGAACGAGCACACCGGGCAGCGCCAGACCGGGCGCGCTCAGCGACCCGCCAGCAAGCCCGCGACGGCGCGCGCGCCAGGACTGGACGGGGTCCGGGCGCTGGCCGTGCTCGCGGTCCTCGCCTTTCACGAGCAATTCTCGGCGTTCCCCGGCGGATTTCTCGGGGTCGACGTCTTCTTCGTCCTCAGCGGATACCTGATCACCGACCTGCTCGTCGCCCAGTGGGACCGCCGCGGGCAGCTCAACCTGCGGAGCTTCTGGGTGCGGCGGGCCCGCAGGCTACTGCCCGCCCTCGCCGTCGTGCTGGTCAGCGTCACAGCCGCCGTGGCGGTGATCGAACCAGCCCAGCTCGGTGCGCTCCGGCCCGCCCTGGTCGCCGCCGTGACGTACTCCAGCAACTGGTGGCAGGCCGCGCAGCACCAGTCGTACTTCGCCGGGTTCGGCCCGCCGCCCCCCTTGCAGCACCTGTGGTCACTCGCTATCGAAGAACAGTTCTACCTGGCGTGGCCGCTGATCCTGGTGACGGTGCTGCTGACCTGTCAGAGCCAACGGCTGCGGGCGGCTGTCGCCTGGCTCGGAGCGGTCGCCTCGGCCGTGGCCATGGCCGTCATCTACGTGCCTGACGCCGATCCCTCCTGGGTCTACTACGGCACCGGCACTCACGCGTCCGCGCTGCTCATCGGCACCGCACTCGCCCTTACCTGGCCGCTGCGGCGGCTGCGTACGGCAACGCGCGACAACGTGGCCCGCGCCGACATCGCGGGCCTGGCCGGGATCGCGGTGCTGGCCTGGGCGATGGGTCACTTCTCCGGTTCTGATCCCGCCCTGTACCCGGCCGGGCTTTTCGTCGCGGCACTGGCGGCCGGGGGCTTGGTGCTGGCGGCTGCCACCCCTGGGTCGGTCAGCAGGATGCTCAGCTGGAATCCGTTGCGCTGGTTGGGTATTCGCTCTTATGGCATTTACCTGTGGCACTGGCCAGTAATCGCGCTGGCCGCGGCGGTCGCCGGGCCGGGATCCACCGGGGTCGGCCTCTGGCTGGTCGAGACCGTGACCGCCATCACCCTGGCCGCGGCTTCCTGGCGATGGATAGAAGAGCCAATTATCCGCAACGGTTTCCGCGCCACTGTCCTCGCCCGTTACAGGGTCGTAGCCGACTCGGTCGCCTCCGCGCGGCGGTCTCCCGGCCGCGCCTTCCCCGCGGTGTTCATGGTGGCGGCGCTCAGCGTCGCCGGCACAGCGGGGTACGGGGTACTCGACGCGCCGTCGTCGGCTGGCTTGCAGCAGCAGATCACGCACGGGGCGAAGGTCAGCGCGGCCACCCAGGCGAAACGGGTGACGGCGGCGCGCGCGGCCCGGCGGCGCGCCGCGCAGCGCGCGGCCACGGTGCGGATTCCCGGCTCGAAGGTCACCGCCATCGGTGACTCTGTGATGCTCGCGTCCGCGCCGCAATTGGAGCAAGCGCTTCCGGGCATCTCCATCAACGCTCAGGTCAGCCGTCAGATGGGCGCGGGCCTCGGGGTGGTGGCCAGCCTCGCCGACAGCGGCGGGCTCCGCCGGGTGGTGGTGGTCGGGCTCGGCACCAACGGCACGGTGACCGCAGGGCAGATCCTCCAGTTGATCGCGATGATCGGCCCGCACCGCAGGCTGGTGCTGATCAACACCTTCGTGCCCCGGCCATGGCAGGACGGTGACAACCAGGTGCTCGCCGCCGCCGCCCGCGAGCACGCCAATGTCGTGCTGGCCAACTGGTACGCGACCATCGAGTACCACACCAGCCTGCTGTGGAGTGACATGGTGCATCCCCGCCCGGCCGGTGCGCCGCTCTACGCCCAGATGGTGGCGTCGGCGGTGCAGGCCACGCACAACATCAGGGCCGGTAAGACACCCTGGCCGCCTCCGGTGCGGGTGCCATCAAAGCGCCTCAGCCGGGCCGGCTGAGGCTGGCTGAGGCGCGCTGGGGTGCTGCGTCCCGGCGGGGCCGGCCGGCTAGGTTGTGGCCGTGACCGCCAAGCAGGGTTCAGCGCCGCCAAGCGCGGCGCGGCCAAATGCAGCGCCGCCAAATGCAGCGCCGCCAGCTGACCGGGTCCCTTACGAGCAGGCCCGTGATGAGCTCACCGACGTGGTCAAGCGGCTTGAGGCGGGCGGTCTGACCCTGGAGCAGTCGCTCGACCTCTGGGAGCGCGGCGAACGGCTCGCCGCTATCTGCGAGGAATGGCTGGAAGGCGCCCGCGCGCGGCTGGCCGCGGCGGCGGCCGAGCCGAAGGCGGACCAAGGCGACTCAACCGCGCCATTCTGACACTTCGCGCAGATAGCGTAAGCGGGTGAGCGATCAGCCGTCGGACGGGCCGACCGTGCTGCTGGTGGCCGTGGACGGCTCGGACACCTCGATGCGGGCTGGAGCCTACGCCGCGGGAATGGCGCGCCGCCAGAACGCCCGCCTGGCCTGCCTCTATGTGCGCAGCTACAGCATGGTGGCCGAGGCCGGCGCGGCCGCGCACGTGCAGCAGGCCCACGATGACGTCGCACGTGAACTGCGGGACGCGGTCGAGACACAGAGTGCCCGGATCGGGGTCAGGGCCGAATTCTTCGAACGCGCCGGCAATCCCTTCACCGAAATCGTCCGGCTGGCCGACGAACTGCAGGCGGACGCCGTGATTGTTGGTGCCTCGACCAAGGCTGGTCACCGTTTCGTCGGCTCGCTCGCGGTCCACCTCGTGCGCGCCAGTCGCTGGCCTGTCACCGTCGTCCCTTAGCGGGCGCTCTCAGCCGGTAAGCGGGCTCCCGATCCCGGACAGGACCTGCAGCACTCCGTCGGCCAGCCGCTCCGCGTGCGCAGCATCCTCGCCGAGCGAGACCTCGGCAACAGCCAGCATGAGCGCGCCGGTCATCACCACGGCCAGCGCCTCGTCCAGCGGCTCCGCACTGCGCGCGAAGAAGTCGGCGTTCTTATCCGCCCACTCCCGCAACCTCTGCCGCATCAGCAGGTCGAACCCTGGCGGCCCGTCGCCGCGCACAAACAGCCTGGCCAGCTCGCGCTCCTGCACGCACCCGTCCAGGTACGCCCGCGCGCCGGCCAGAAACAGCTGCTTCGGCTCGGCCACGCCAGCGTCCCGGGCGGCGCGCACCGCGCTGCGGGCCCGCTGAGCCTGACTCTGATGGAAGTCCTCGAACAGGGTGAAGTACAGGTCGGCCTTGCCGGTGAAGTGGTGGTAGAGGCTGCCCACGCTGGCGCCGGCCCGGGCCACTACGTCCGTCACTCCGGCCTGGGCGTAGCCAACCGACGTGAAAACGTCACGGGCAGCGGCCATGAGCGCGGCGCGGGTAGCTGCGCCGCGCTCCGAGGTCCGCACGATAGGCTGCGGAAAGTCTGTTGTCATACGCCTGCGCAGCGCTCCTCACGGTCGGCTGCTCCAGGGGACCAGGCTACGCCTGCCCGTGAGGTACGTGAGATCGCAGTACTGACAGCCACGGAAGGCGCCTCTTTGATGACCGAGAACCTGGCCAGCGGCACGGAATCGGTGCAGCCCGACCCGCTTAATGCGCCTGATCCTGGCCGCCGCGCCCCCGATCGGAACCTCGCGCTGGAGCTGGCCAGGGTCACCGAGGCCGGTGCGATGGCCGCCGCCCGCTGGGTGGGCCGCGGTGACAAGAACGGCGCCGACGGCGACGCTGTGCACGCCATGCGCTTGCTGATCAATTCCGTCTCGATGAACGGCGTCGTGGTCATCGGCGAGGGGGAGAAGGACCGCGCCCCGATGCTCTACAACGGCGAGCAGGTCGGTGACGGGACCGGCCCGCTGTGCGATGTCGCGGTCGACCCGATCGACGGCACTCGTCTCACGGCGAACGGCATGCCCAACGCAGTCTCGGTGCTGGCCGTCAGCGCACGGGGGTCGATGTATGACCCGTCCGCCGTTTTCTACATGTCCAAGCTGGTCACCGGCCCAGCCGCGGCGGACGTGGTGGACATCGAGGCGCCCACGGCGGACAACGTCGCCGCGGTCGCCCGGGCCAAGGGCTGTTCCCCGCACGACGTCACGGTCGTCATCCTGGACCGGCCGCGGCACGCCACGCTCATCGAGGAAGTCAGGGCGGCCGGGGCCAGGATCAAGCTCATCATGGACGGCGACGTGGCCGGGGCCATCATGGCCGCCAGCGACGGCACCGGGGTCGACCTGCTGCTCGGCGTGGGGGGCACCCCGGAAGGCATCATCGCCGCCTGCGCGATCAAGTGCCTGGGCGGGATCATCCAGGGCCGGCTTGCCCCGCGCGACGAGGCGGAGCGCGACCGGGCCCTGGCCGCGGGCCACGACCTCAAACACGTGCTCACCACCGACGACCTGGTCACCTCGGAAGACGCGTTCTTCGCTGCCACCGGCATCACCGACGGTGAGCTGCTGGCCGGCGTGCGCTACCGGGCAGGCGGCGCCACCACCCACTCACTGGTCATGCGCGCGCGGTCCGGCACCATCCGGACCATCCAGAGCGAGCACAAGCTCTGGAAGCTGCGCGCCTACAGTTCGGTCAACTTCGACGGCACCAGCTGACGCCCGGTCCAGCCAGCCGCCCCACCACCCGGACGCCCCGGCGGCCGCCCGCAGCCCCTCGCTCCACCCGATGAAATTCCATTGAGCGTGTTATTAGCTGCTCAATTGGGACATTCACCGGGGACGGCGGAGGAACCAGCCGCTGCGGCGGCGGGGTTGCGGGGTGCGGACATTGAC
>DAIRVB010000085.1:9510-11374 GCA_036803065.1 Streptosporangiaceae bacterium | reverse complement strand
CACAGAGGTACTCCCGGAAGTGGCGTGGACGGCGCAACGGAGGTAGTCTCCGGAAGTATCCGGAGCACACCTCCGTTACTATACGGAGGCCTCCTCCGGTTCGCAACCCCATAGAGTTGACCCGATGAGCACGACTGACATGCCCGCCCGGCCGCCGGGCCCGATGCGCGCGGACGCGCGCCGCAACCGGGACCTGCTGCTCTCCGCCGCCCTCACGGCCTTCACCGAGCACGGGGCGGACGACGTGTCCCTGGAGGAGATCGCCCGGCGCGCCGGGGTGGGGATCGGCACGCTCTACCGGCATTTCCCAACCCGCCAGGATCTGCTGGAGGCGGTGTACCGCGATCAGGTCGAGGCGCTCTGCGCGCGGGCGGCCGACCTGCTCGATGAGCCGTCGCCCGCCGATGCTCTTGCCACCTGGCTGAGGGCCATGGTCGCATTCAGCACCACCAAGCGCAGCCTGGTGACGTCGATGCTGGCCACCATGGACAAGAACTCGGAGATTTTCTCAGCCTGCAGCACCGTGATCCGGGGGGCGGTCGAGTCGCTGCTGGCCCGCGCGCAGCAGGCTGGCGAGATCCGGCGCGACGTCGACGCCGGGGACATTATGCGGCTTTCGCACGCGCTCACGGTGGCGACCGAGCGCGCACCGCAAATCCCTGAGCAGGCCGAACGGCTGCTAGGGCTGATGCTCGACGGACTGCGCGCGGGCACCCAGCGGGCCAGCCAGCCGAGCTGACGAGCCGCCCGGCCACGCGGGAGACACGGCGGTCACAGGTCGGGCGGGCGGTTCTCGTAGGGGGTGCTGAGCACGATCGTGGTCCGAGTCGATACCCCGGCGGATGCACGGATCTCCTGCAGCAGGTCCTCCAGGTCCGTCGGCGAGGCCACCCGGACCTTGAGGATGTAGTTCTCCTCCCCGGCCACGCTGTGGCAGGCCTCGATGGCCGCCAGGTGGGCCAGTCGCTGCGGCGCGTCGTCCGGCGCGGCCGGGTCAAAGGGCTTGATGGAGACGAACGCGGTGAGCGGCAGGCCAGCGTCGGCTGGATCGATCATGGCCGCGTAGCCCTTGATCAGGCCGCGCCGCTCCAGCCGGCGCACCCGCTGATGGGTAGCCGACACCGAGAGCCCCGTCTGCCTGGAGAGCTCGGTAAAGCTGATCCGGCCGTCACGGCAGAGCAGCCCGAGAATCTTACGATCGATCTCTTCCACCCCGTCACGGTAGTCTGCCCGGCGGTGCGCACGCCCCACCAGCTATAACGGCCTGATAACGGGGTTTACGTTCGCGTAACGGCATGTGACGCCCTATTAACCTGGCCCGTCGCGCCGGATACGCTCCGCCGAGAAGGGGCATGCGGTGCCGCGGCCATGGCTGGGCACCCGCGAGGCCCGCCGAGCGGTCCCGTGGCGGACGGTGCCGCGCACCGAGAGCGACGGAGCTAGCGATGGCCGAGATTGTCCTGGACCACGTGGATAAGGTCTACCCCGGTGGCGTCAAGGGGGTGGACGGGCTCTCCCTGGAGATCAGGGACGGCGAGTTCATGGTCCTGGTCGGCCCGTCCGGGTGCGGAAAGTCCACGGCGCTGCGGTCGATCGCAGGCTTGGAGGAGATCAGTGCGGGCACCATCTCGATCGGCGGCCGGGTAGTCAACGACCTGCCGCCCAAGGACCGCGACATAGCGATGGTCTTCCAGAACTACGCGCTCTACCCGCACATGACGGTGGAGCAGAACCTGGCGTTCGGGCTGCAGCAGCGCAAGACTCCCAAAGATGAGATCAAGCGCCGGGTGACCGAGGTGTCCCGGATGCTCGGCCTGGAGCAGTACCTGGCGCGCAAGCCTGCGGCGCTGTCCGGCGGCCAGCG
>DAIRVB010000085.1:0-9500 GCA_036803065.1 Streptosporangiaceae bacterium | reverse complement strand
CGAGCCCCTGTCCAACCTGGATGCCAAGCTGCGGGTCTCCATGCGCGCCTCGCTGACCCAGCTGCATAGCCGGCTCGGCGTGACCACGGTGTACGTGACCCACGACCAGGTGGAGGCGATGACGCTCGGGCACCGGGTCTGCGTAATGCGCGACGGCCGACTGCAGCAGGTGGATACCCCGCAGGCCTTGTTCGATGCCCCGGTGAACCTGTTTGTCGCGGGCTTCATCGGGTCGCCCGCGATGAACTTCGTCGCCGCCGAACTGGTCCGCGATGGCGGCCCCGCCGTGACATTCGCCGGCCACAAGCTGCCGCTGGCCGCCGCCACAATCGATGCCAGGCCCGGCCTGAGCGACTACTTCGGCCGCGAGGTGATCCTTGGAATCCGGCCGTCGGACTTTGAGGATGCCAGCCTCGCCGACAGCGGGTGGGCCAGGATGTCCGCCGCCGTGGACGTCACCGAGGAGCTCGGCAGCGAGATCCACGTCATCTTCTCGATCGACGCCGCTCCGGTACGGCATGAGAGCATCAGCAGCATCGTGGACGAGTCTGCGGAGGACGCCGCGATGGTGCTGAGCGAGGGCAAGTCGCTGTGGACCGCACGGGTGGCCGCGCGCAGCACGGTACGGCAGGGCCAGCCCGTCGAACTGGCCGTGGACACCTCCAACCTCCAGTTCTTCGATCCGGTCAGTGCGCTGTCCATCGGCCACCCGCAGGCTCGCGGGGGGGTCGACACGGCCGAGGTCGCTGCCGCGACCTGAGCCCCAGGTGGTCAGCCATCCACCAGGACAAGGTCGCGGGTGACGGTGTTCAGCCTTTCGTAACCCTGCTCGGTGCACACCACGATGTCCTCAATCCTGGCTCCGTGCGGGCCGGGGTAGATCCCGGGCTCGACCGAGAAGGCCATGCCAGGCTCCAGAGTCTCGGCGTTGCCCGTGACGATGTAGGGGTCCTCGTGGGTCTCCAGGCCGATGCCGTGCCCGGTCCGGTGGACGAACTGCGCGCCGTACCCGGCCGCGGTAATCGGCTCGCGGGCGGCGGCATCCACCGCTTCGGCGGTGATGCCCGGGCGGACCGCTGCGCAGGCAGCCTCCTGCGCGTCCTGCAGCACCGGGTAATAGGCCGCGAAGTCGGGCGGCGGCGTCCCGATCGCGTACGTTCGGGTGCAGTCGGAGCAGTACCCGCTGGGCATGGTGCCGCCGATGTCGACCACCACCACGTCGCCGCGGCGAAGCATGCGCCCGGACGCCTCATGATGCGGGCTGGCCGCGTTCGGCCCGGATGCGACGATCACGAAGTCGGTCCGTACATGCCCCTCCGCGGCGATCGCCTCGGCGATGTCCGCTGCCACCTCACGCTCGGTCCGGCCTGGCCGCAGCCAGCCGGGGACCCGGGCGTGCACGCGGTCGATGGCGGCCCCGGCCTCGCGAAGCGCCGCGACCTCCGCGGCGGACTTGCGGATCCGCAGCCCGCGCAGCGCGGTGCTGGCCAGCCCCTGCCGGGCATCCGGCAGTACCTCGCGCAACCGGAGCACCATCAGCGCCCACATCCGGTCAGCCAGGCCGACCGAGGCGATCCCGGCCCGCGCTGATGCTCCCCCGGAACCTCCGGAGGCGCCGAGCCGCCCCGCGACCAGGGTGTACGGGTCGTCCGTCTCGTCCCAGGGGATGATCTCCAGGCCGAGGCCGCCGGCCGGCGACGCCTGGGCGGCGGGCAGCTCAAGGCGCGGCACGACCAGGAACGGGGGGCCGGCCGCCGGGATCGCCAGGCAGGTCAGCCGCTCCAGCTGGCTCGCGTCATATCCGATCACATAGCGCAGGTCCGGCCCCGGGGTCAGTAGCAGCGCGCCAAGGCCGGCCTGGCCGGCCGCTGCCGCCGCCCGTCCAAGCCGTCCGGCCGGGTACAGGTCTGCCAGCTCATCCGCCATGCGGGCCATCTAATCATGGGCACCACATCGGGCCGCGGGGCGCCGTATCCTGACCTGTATGGCCATTTAGAGGGGAGCAATCGTCTAGACAGGAGCAACTGTCATGCATCACGCTAGGTCTACTTAAGCTCACAGATGCGAATGGCGATGACTTCTGAGATCATTGCTTCTCCGGCTCATCCTGAGCCCAGCGCGGCCACTGAGCCCGCACGGGCGCTGGTCATCGGTCGTATGCCCGGGCCGGTGAGCCTCCGCCCCTCCCGTCCTCCCAGCGAACCGGGTGACCCGGCCAAGCTCGCTGCGGCGCTGGCGCAGGAGCGCCATGTCACGCTCGAGTTGCAGCGTGCGATCCTGCCCCTGCACGAGGGCCCGTTCGACCTGCCGGGCCTGCGCGCGGTCGTCCGCTACCTGCCCGCCTCCCGCGACAGCCGGGTGGGCGGTGACTGGTACATCACCGCCGAGATGCCAGGTGGTCATGTCTTGCTCGCCCTCGGCGACGTGGCCGGGCACGGCCTGACGGCCGCAGCCGGCATGGCCAGGCTGCGTGGCGCCCTGGCCGGCCTCGCCATCACGGGAGCACCGCCGGAACGCCTGGTCGGCTGGCTGAACGATCTCGTGCACCATGTGGCGCCCGAGCACACCGCCTCGGTCGTCGCGGGGTACTTCGACCCAGCGACCCGGGTGCTCACCTGGGCGCAGGCGGGCCATCCCCCACCGGTGCTGGTCCGGGGGGCCTGGGCGCGGCCGCTGAGCCAGCCGTCAGGCATCCTGCTGGGTGCCGGGCGCGAGCAGTATGAAGCTGCCTCCGTCACCCTGGAGACCGGGGACCAGCTGCTTTTCTACAGCGACGGGCTGATCGAGCGCCGGGACCGGCCACTGGAAGAAGGCCTGGCCACCCTCTGCCGCGCGGCCGCGGGCAGCGCCGACCCCGAGCAGGTCATCGATGCCGTGCTGAGCGCGCTCGGCACGACCGACCCCGAAGACGACAGCTGCCTGGTCGCCCTCTGCGTCCTGTAGCGCCAGCGGCCTGTAAGAGGACTAGCTGCCGGCGAGGGCCGCGCAGGCCCGGCGCAGCGATGAGCCCAGGTCCCAGCGGGCGTCCAGCTCATCGAGCCGGGCCGGGTCGGCAGGCACGGCCGGCAGCCGGCCGCCGGCGGGCGGCACGGGCGCGTCGGTGGCGACCCGGACCACGGGCAGCGCCGCGGTCAGGTAGTCCCGGGCGGCCGCGAGCTTCGGCCGGCTGCTCTTGGGAAAGCCCCCGTGCCCCATATCCAGCGCGGTAGTGATCGCCGCGATCGTTCCGAACGAGCGGATCAGCGCCGCCGCCGTCTTGTCCCCCACCCCCGGCACCCCGGGGAGTCCGTCGCTGGGATCCCCGCGCAGCACGGCGAAATCCGCGTAGGCCCGCCCGGGGATGCCGTACCGTGCCTCCACCGCGGCCTCGTCAACCACGTCGAGCTTGGTCAGCCCGCGCGCCGTGTAGATCACCCGGACCGGCCGGGCGTCGTCCACCAGCTGGAACAGGTCACGGTCCCCGGTGACGATCTCGACCGGCCCGGCCGCTCCGGTGGCCAGGGTGCCGATCACGTCGTCCGCCTCGTAGCCTGGTGCGCCGGCCATCGGCACGCCCATGGCGGCCAGCACCTCCTCGATGACCGGCACCTGCGCGGTCAGCGACGGGGGGGCCTCCTCGGTGCCGTCCGCGCGGGCCCGGTGCGCCTTGTACGAGGGAATGGCGGCGACCCGGAAGGCGGGCCGCCAGTCCGCGTCCAGGCAGGCGACCAGCCGGCCCGGGTGCCGCGCCCGGACCAGCCGGGCGATCATGTCGAGCAGCCCGCGGACCGCGTTGACCGGGGTACCGTCCGGCGCTGTCAGCGTTTCCGGCACACCGTAGAAGGCGCGGTAATAGAGCGAGGCGGTATCCAGCAGCATCAGCGGTCCCACCCCCGCCATCTTGCCAGGGCGGCCGACTGTCCGGCGGATAATGGCAGCGTGGCAGTGTTGCGGACAGGGTCCCCACCGAGCGGCGCGATCGACGCCGCGCGCGCCTGAACGGTCCGGCGGCCGAGGCGCTTTCCGGCGCCCTGCTCGCCAGCGCCGGGCCGACCTCTGGTCCTGTCGATGATCGTCCCGCCGACGCGGCCGGTCAGGCGACGGTGACCTGCACGGTGTGGTAGCCGGTCGCGCCGTTGGGGAACGTGATCTTGGTCGTGGGGGTCTGGGTGTACCCGGTCATGTCGGTGGCCCGTACCGCCAGGGTGTGCTTCCCGGCGGTCGCCTGCCACGGCACGTACCACTGCCGCCAGGTGTCGACCTCGTCCTGGACGGCCAGTGTGGCCTTGGTCCACTGACCGCCGTCGACCTGCACCTCGACCTGCTCGATGCCCTTGTGCTGCGCCCACGCCACGCCGGCGATCATCACCTTGCCCGCCTGGAGGCTGCCGCCCGCCTTGGGCGTGTCGATGCGGGACTCGGTCTTGATCGGCGAGACCTGAGTCCAGCCCCGGTGGACCCAGTACGGCGTGAAGGCACCCAGCGTGGTGAGTTGGATGTCGGTGATCCACTTGGTCGCCGAGCAGAACCCGTATAGCCCTGGCACGACCAGCCGGACCGGGAAGCCGTGATCCTGTGGCAGCGGCTGGCCGTTCATCCCCACGGCCAGCATGGCATCGCGGCCATCCAGCGCGACGTCGCTCGCGACGCCGACGGTCATGCCGTTGACGTCGGTGGTGGCGAGCTGGCTGACGCCGGACTTCATCTTGGCCCCGCGCAGGACGTCGGAGAGCAGGACGCCCTGCCATTTCGCGTTGCCGATGTAGTTTCCGCCGACCGTGTCGGACACGCACATGATCGTGATGTCGCGCTCGACCATCGGCATCTTGAGCAGGTCCTTGAACGAGATGGTCAGCTCCTGGCCGACCATCCCGTGCACCCGCAGCGCCCACTGCTGAGTGGTTACCTGGGGTATGACGAGCGCGGTGTCGACGCGGTAGAAGCTGCTATTGGGGGTGTAGAACGAGCTGAGGCCCGGGATGTTGAGCTCCGCCGCCTTGGGCAGGACGGCGGCCTTGCTGGCCGGGGCGGCGAGCTTGACCGCAGCCCGGGACGCGTTCGCGTTGAACCGGCTGTTGGTCAGGATCTGGCCGGCTACCGCCGATCCGGCCGCCACCGCCGCGGTCGCGGTTCCGGCGACGAGGAACTTGCGGCGGTCCACCCCCCCGGTGACACCGGCCGGGCTCTGCGCCGGGTCGTCCTCCATCCAGCCGGTCGCCGGGGTGGCGGCAGCCGGCCCGGCCTGGGTGACCAGCCATATGATCGCGGCCACCCCGGCGACGCCGCCGACCAGTGCGGGAATGGCATCGGTGGTGCGGCTGGCCGGCTGGATCAGCGCGACGAACGCGCCGAGCACGCCGAACGCGCCGAGCCCGATCACCCCGATGATGAGCTTGCGCCGGGCCAGCCAGCCGATGACCATCGCGAGGAGGGCGATGGTCACGTACATGCCGCCCAGCAGCATGGTCTTGTCGTTGGTGCCGAAGTGCGCGACCGCGAACTCCTTCACCGGGGTGGGCGTGAGGTTGATCGCCTGCCCGCCGACCGCGATGATGGGCGATGCCTGCGGCCGGATGAAAGCGGACACCAGCATCGCGACGCCCAGGGCTATCGCGGCGGACAGAACGCCGGTGAAGGCCCCGGCTACCAGGCCACGGCTCCCGCGATCGGGCTTGCGGCGGTGCTCGGCGGGCAGCCTTTCCGGGGCACGCTGCGGCTGTACCGGGTACCAGTCGGTATCCTGGCCGCCGTCCCAGTGGCGCTCCGCCGGGGGCGGGGGCCGCTCGAATACGGCCTGGCGGGAATCCTGGTAACGCTCCCGGTTGGGCGCCCTGGGGGTCCAGAGGTCGTCCTGAGAACTGCCCGGGCCGCCGGGCCGGCCCTGGGCCGCGTACTGGCTCCCAGAACTACCCTGGCCCGCGGGCCGGCCCTGAGCCGGATACTGGCTCCCAGAGCTGCCCTGGCCCCCAGAACCGCCCGCGCCGCCGGGCCGGCCCTGGGCCGGATACCGCTCCTGGCCGCCAGACCGGCCCTGGGCCGGATACTGGTCCTGACCCGGATACTGGCCGCCGGACTGGCCCTGGTCCGGATACTGGTCCTGGCGGAGGCCTTGGCGGCCCGCCGCGGGCTGGTGGGATCCGCGGTAGCGGGCATCGGTCTGATCGCTCAGCGAGCGCCACCTGGGATCCTGCGCGGGATCCTGGTCGTCCGGCGGGTCCTGGTATCTCATGACTCAATTCACCGTCATAGGGGCCTCTTCGCGCAGCACGGCCGGGACTTCGGTAAGCACCCGGTAAGGAGGTTGTGAACTCGCGCGGCGGGAGATCACGAGGCGAGCCAGCCAGGCCGCTGCGACGAACGCCACGGCCAGCCCGTATCCGATAGCGGCCGGATGGGGCACGCTGAACTGTCCCATCTGGGGCTCGGCGGCCACGTACCCGGCGATGGCGAAGGCCAGCCACTCCGCCCGGCCGTCGAGGACGACGAGCATCACCAGCAGCAACGGGTACCACTGCATGAGCGGCGTCGTAATGGCGAGCGCGGCGGCCGTCATCACCAGTGCGCCACGCCAGGGCTCGTCCGGGTTGGAGAAGAGGAGCACAGCCAGCCCGGTCAGGGCGAGCAGCGCGACGGCGATGAGCATGGCCTCGCGCCCGCCGGCCAGCAGCCCGATAAGCGCGAACCGCTGGCCATCTGAGTAGCCGTTTTCTTGCAGGTATCCGGGCAGGTACCCGAGCACCTTGCTGCCAACCGCCAGCACGTGCGGCAGGTAGACCACGGCTACCGCCCCGGCCATCGCGGTGCCGACGGCGAACCAGCGGCGGCGCAGGACCGCAGGCACCACCAGGACGGGCGTCACCTTGGCGGCGATGGCGAGCCCGAGCAGCACCCCGCCGAGGAGAGTGTGCCGCAGGCGGCCTGCCCGGGCCAGGATGATCAGCGCCGCAGCGGCCAGTCCGACCGCCAGGACGTCGACGTGGGCGTTGTTGCCGGCCTCGAGGGCCACCGTCGGGCACCAGGCCCACAGCGCGGCCGTCCGGACGTCCCGGCCCATCGAGCGCAGCGCGTACAGCAGCAGCACGATGATGAGAATCGCGCAGCCCGCCGCCGCGGCCTGCACGGGCATCGGCCGGGTAATGGCCGGGGACAGCTTGTAGACGGCGAAGAAGTACGCCTCGGAGACGGGCGGGTAAATGGTCGGGACGGTCGGCCGGTTGATCCTGGTGCAGCCGGGAACGAGGGCGGGATCGCCTGGATACCGGACGCCGGCCTTCACGCAATGCGGGCCATTGGCAGGCCAGAGGTACTCGTTACGCAGCCCGGTGAGCTGTGGCGCGCTGGGAATGTAGGCATACGGGTCGATGCCGGCCGCCTGAACCCGGCCGTCCCAGACGTAGCGGTACGAATCGTCGCTCTGCTGCGGTGGCGACGACATGGCCGCCAACTGGAGGACTATCCCGCCGAGCAGGATCAGCGCCACCGACCACCGGCGGGAGACGCCGCGCAGCAGCCAGGCCGCCGCCGCGAACGCCAGCCACGCACCGCCCACCAATGGCAGCGGTCTGATCCGCGCCGGGTCCCACCACGGATGAACCAGGAGCAGCACCAGGCAGGTGACCGCCATAAGGGCGGCGGCGACCGCCGCGACCCTGGCAACCGCGGCAACGCGCGCGTTAGCGCTCATAGTCAGTCACGCTGCCATGCCGTTGCTGAAAAAGGGCGAGGCTGGCGGCGACGGTAAGGAATTGTTAAGAGTCGCGCCGAACGGAGCGGGCTAGCTCACTGAGCTGTAGGCGACCACGCCACGGCGCAGGGCGCCCACGGCAGACCGGGCGGTCGCCGCGAGCGGAGAGTCATGACCCGCGGCCACCGCGATCTGGCCCAGCAGGTCGATGAGTTGCTTGACGGCCCGGACGAAGTCACCCGGGGTCAGATCGGGCCCGAGCACCGTCTCCAGCGGCTTCCCGCGGGCCCAGGCGTGCACCGCCCAGGCGAACCTTAGGTCGGGCTCGCGCAGGAATGAGAGCCCATGGTCCTTCTCGATCCCGTCGAGCTCGCCCCAGATGGTCACCATCGAGGCGAGCACCTCGCGCACCCGGCCAGCCGGCAGCCGGGGCGGATCAGCGTCCTCGGACTTCCTCGACTCGAACGTCAGGGCGGACACGCAGGCCGCGAGCCCCTCCGGCGCCAGGCCATCCCACAGCCCGCGGCGCAGGCACTCGGCGGCCAGCAGGTCAAGCTCGGTATACAGGTCGGCGAGCCGCCTGCCGTCCGGGGTGACCGAGTCGCCGTCCAGATAACCGAGGTCCTCGAGAACCGCGCAGACCCGCTCGAAAGTCCGCGCGATCACATGCGTGCGGCCGGCCACGGCGGACTCCAGGCTCGCCACCTCCCGGGCCAGGCGCATCCGGCGCTCGGACTGCCGGACATGATCGGCGAGGTCCGGGCAGCCGTGGCAGGGATGCTGGCGGAGCCGCCGGCGCAGGCGGGTGATCTCAGCCTGGTCGGCGGCTTCTGCGCGCTGGCCGCCGCCCGCCGGCGGGCGGCCGGGCGGGGGATTCGCCGCCAGCTTGTTGCGTACCGTCGCGGCCAGGTCCCGGCGGTGCTTGGCCGAGCGGGCGCTGAACGAGTTCGGGATCCGGATCCGCTCGATGGCGGTCACCGGGACCGGGAAGTCCGCCGCGCCGAGCCGCTTCACCTGCCGGTTCGCGGTCAGCACGAGCGGCAGTGACAGGTTCTCGGTGGCCCCCCGCCCGGGGATCCCTGGATCGAGGACGACCGCGATGCCGGCCCGCCTGCCGCTGGGGACCCGGATGATGTCGCCCCGGCGCAATTGCTCCAGCGACCGCAATGCCTCGGCCCGCCGGGCCGCCGACCGCTGCCTGGCCGCCTCCCCCTCCCGGCTGGACAGTTCCTGGCGCAACTCGTCGTACTCGGCGAAGTCGCCGCGATCACAGCTGACAGTGAGGTCGTCCAGCTCCTGCCTGCTCCGCCGGGCCTGCCGGATGATGCCGGCCACCCCGCGGTCGGCCTGGAACTGGGCGAATGACGACTCCAGCAGGGCCGCGGCCTGCCGTAGCCCGGCCTGGCCGACCAGGTTCACCGCCATGTTGTAGGACGGGCGGAAGCTGGAGTTGAGCGGGTAGGTGCGCGTTCCGGCCAGGCCCGCCACCGCCATGGGATCCGTGCCCGGCTGCCAGAGCACCACCGCGTGGCCTTCCACATCGATGCCCCGGCGGCCGGCCCGGCCGGTGAGCTGCGTGTACTCCCCCGGTGTCAGATCCGCGTGGGTCTCGCCGTTCCACTTGTCGAGTCGCTCGATGACCACGGTCCTCGCGGGCATGTTGATGCCGAGGGCCAGCGTCTCGGTCGCGAAGACCGCGCGGACCAGGCCTGCCTCGAAAAGTTCCTCCACCACTTCCTTGAACGTGGGCAGCATGCCCGCGTGGTGGGCGGCGATCCCCCGGCGCAGCCCGGCGAGCCATTCGTCATAGCCGAGGACCGGAAGGTCCGACTCGGGG